>NZ_JBHXTO010000053.1:45973-54651 GCF_042677425.1 Streptomyces sp. NPDC127119
CAACGCCCTCCGAGCCGAACCCCTCCAACAACCACTCCCTCCCCGCGCTCCTGTGCCTGGTCGGCGCCGCGCCCCCCCCCCCCCCCCACGACGACCAACAACAACGGCTACCGCGTAGCTCCCCGAGGAAGTGGGATAACACCCCACCACAGCACAAGGCCCGTTCAATACCAGCGCTACTGACACACCCCCGGACCAACACCACCTGGCCTCTATAGAGGTAGCGCCTTCAGGCGCCGCTCGTGTCCAGAGGGCACAACCAGGGCACAACACGTTCCCCCGCGTCCAACGGCTACCAACGTCAGCAAACGAAGTTTTCCCTGGTCAGCAGCACTTCTTGACAGTTTCCGCAGACAATGCTCGAAGAGGCGGCACCCCCGCACAGGGCGCCGCCTCTTCGTTTTTCGTGCGCCGGGACCCCGGCCCCGTCGGTGAGGGTGGGATGGCGGGGCGAGGTCCCGGAGTTGTGCGGGGCCCGGGTGGGCCCTGGTGGGTTACCGGTGGTCGCTGCCCTGCGAGGAGGATGCCGCGCGGCCTGCTTCCAGGCGGGCCACCGGGATGCGGAACGGGGAGCAGGAGACGTAGTCGAGTCCCACCTCGTGGAAGAAGTGGACCGACTCCGGGTCGCCGCCGTGTTCTCCGCAGACGCCGAGCTTGAGGTCGGGGCGCGTCTCACGGCCGGCCTTCACCGCGTCGCGTACGAGCTTGCCGACGCCGTCGCGGTCGATCGTCTCGAACGGGGAGACCCCGAAGATGCCCTTCTCCAGGTAGGCCGTGAAGAAGCTGGCCTCGACGTCGTCGCGGCTGAAGCCCCAGACGGTCTGCGTGAGGTCGTTCGTGCCGAAGGAGAAGAACTCCGCCGCCTCCGCGATCTGACCGGCCGTGAGCGCGGCGCGCGGCAGTTCGATCATCGTGCCGAGGGAGAGTTTCAGGTCCACGCCCGTGTGCTCCTGCACCTCGGCGATGACCTGCTCGGCCTCCTCGCGGACGATCTCCAGCTCCTGGACCGTGCCGACGAGCGGGATCATGATCTCGGCGCGCGGGTCGCCCTTGGCGTTCTTGCGCTCGGCGGCGGCCTCGGCGATGGCCCGTACCTGCATGGTGAACAGGCCGGGGATGACCAGGCCGAGGCGTACGCCGCGCAGGCCGAGCATCGGGTTCTGCTCGTGCAGCCGGTGGACGGCCTGGAGGAGGCGCAGTTCGTTCTCGTGGGGGTCCTGGCGGGCCTCCGCGAGCGCCACCCGTACCGACAGTTCGGTGATGTCGGGCAGGAACTCGTGCAGCGGCGGGTCCAGGAGGCGGACGGTGACCGGCAGGCCGTCCATCGCCTCGAAGAGCTGCACGAAGTCCTGCTTCTGGAGCGGCAGAAGCTCCTTCAGGGACTCCTCGCGCTCGGTGTCGGTGTCCGCGAGGATCAGGCGTTCCACCAGCTCGCGCCGGTCGCCGAGGAACATGTGCTCGGTGCGGCACAGGCCGATGCCCTGGGCACCGAAGCGGCGGGCGCGCAGCGCGTCCTCGGCGTTGTCGGCGTTGGCGCGTACGCGCAGGCGGCGCTTGCGGTCGGCGAAGGCCATGATCCGGTGGACGGCCTCGACCAGTTCGTCGGCGTCGTCGGCGCCCGCGTGCATCCGGCCCTCGAAGTACTCCACGACCGGGGAGGGGACCACCGGGACCTCGCCCAGGTAGACCTTGCCGGACGAGCCGTCGATGGAGATGACGTCGCCCTCCTCCACCACGTGCCCGCCGGGGACGGTCATCCGGCGCCGCTTGGTGTCGACCTCCAGCTCCTCCGCGCCGCACACACAGGTCTTGCCCATGCCGCGCGCCACGACGGCCGCGTGGGAGGTCTTGCCGCCGCGCGAGGTGAGGATGCCCTCGGCCGCGATCATGCCGTCGAGATCGTCGGGGTTGGTCTCGCGGCGGACCAGGATGACCTGCTCGCCCGAACGCGACCACTTGACGGCCGTGTACGAGTCGAAGACCGCCTTGCCGACCGCGGCGCCCGGCGAGGCGGCGATGCCCCGGCCGATCTGCTCGATCTTCGTCCCCTCGTCGAAGCGCGGGAACATCAGCTGGGCGAGCTGGGCGCCGTTGACGCGCTGCAGCGCCTCGGCCTCGTCGATGAGGCCCTGGTCGACGAGCTGCGTGGCGATACGGAAGGCCGCGCCGGCCGTCCGCTTGCCGACGCGGGTCTGGAGCATCCACAGCTGCCCCCGCTCGATGGTGAACTCGATGTCGCACAGATCCCGGTAGTGGTTCTCCAGGGTCTTCATGATCTGCATGAGCTGGTCGTACGACGTCTTGTCGATCTGTTCGAGGTCGGCGAGCGCGACGGTGTTGCGGATGCCCGCGACGACGTCCTCGCCCTGCGCGTTCTGCAGGTAGTCGCCGTACACGCCCTGGTGGCCGGAGGCCGGGTCGCGGGTGAAGGCGACGCCCGTGCCGGAGTCGGGGCCGAGGTTGCCGAAGACCATGGAACAGACGTTGACGGCGGTGCCGAGGTCGTGCGGGATGCGCTCCTGGCGGCGGTAGAGCTTGGCCCGCTCGGTGTTCCAGGAGTCGAAGACCGCGTGGATGGCGAGGTCCATCTGCTCGCGCGGGTCCTGCGGGAAGTCCCGGCCGGCCTCGGTCTTGACGATCTTCTTGAACTTGGTGACGAGCTTCTTCAGGTCGGCCGCTTCGAGATCGGTGTCGACCGCGACCTTCTTGGTCTGCTTGGCCGCCTCCAGCGCGTCCTCGAACAGCTCGCCCTCGACGCCGAGGACGGTCTTGCCGAACATCTGGATGAGCCTGCGGTACGAGTCCCACGCGAAGCGGTCGTCCCCGGCCTGCTTCGCCAGGCCCTGGACGGATTTGTCGGAGAGGCCGATGTTCAGGACGGTGTCCATCATGCCGGGCATGGAGAACTTGGCGCCGGAGCGGACCGAGACGAGGAGGGGGTCGTCGGCCTGTCCGAGTTTCTTGCCCATGGTCGCTTCGAGGGCGTCGAGGTGTGCACTCACCTCGTCACGCAGTGCCGCGGGCTCGTCGCCGCTGTCGAGGTAGGTCTTGCACGCCTCGGTGGTGATGGTGAAGCCGGGAGGCACGGGAAGACCCAGGTTGGTCATCTCGGCGAGGTTGGCACCCTTGCCGCCGAGAAGATCCTTGAGTTCCTTGTTGCCTTCGGTGAAGTCATAAACGAACTTCACGCTCCCGCCGACGCTCTCGACGCTGCTGCCGACGCCGCTGTCGCCGTTCTCGGCTACGTGGGGATCTTTGTTTTCCGACACGGGTCTCGACTCCTCGACGACGCGGTGGCTGCCCTGACGACGGGGAACATACCCAGATCGAAGGCGTCTGGGTACGTCCACTTGCGCGTCATACGGCTGTAACCACTCGTCCGCCACCAGATCGAAAGTCAAGGGATGGTAAGCCGTTGGGGCCTACAGCGTTCACCTCTTGAAGGCGACGGCGTCCACAGACCCGGCATTGCGCTCACCTGAGCGGCTTACGGCACGCCTGAGTTCACGTCGTCAATGATCAAAGAGTGGCACTGAGTGCCACCCTTTGGAGAAGTGCAGCCATCCAAGATCCGCTCATCTGAGCGAAACATCGATCATGCGTGGCGAGAATCACGCCGTTCCCGGGGCTCGGATTTCACCATGCGGACGCGTTCCCCGACCGGAAACACCACCGTCACATCGCCTCGCACGGGCGCCCCGCACGGCCCGCCGGCCCACCCCCTCACCCGGCGCCTCACACACCCATGGCGAGCAGGCGCTCCTCGATCCGCTCGGGCGCGAACAGGTGCTCCACGACCAGCGCACCGGCTCCGACCAGGGCCGCCCGTTCGCCGAGCCGGGACGTGACCACGTCCAGATGAGCGGTGGAGCGGGGCAGGGCCCGCTGGTAGAGCAGTTCGCGCACCCCGGTGAGGAAGGCGGTTCCGGCCAGATCCCCGGCGATCATCAGGACGCCGGGGTTGAGCAGGGTCACCACCGTGGCGAGGACGTCACCGACGTGCCGTCCCGCCTCCCGCGCGAACGCCGCCGCTCCGGGGTGCCCCGAGGTGAGCAGATCGCGCACGTCCGAGCCCGACGCCGCCGGAACCCCCGACTCCGCCAGCCTGCGGGCCACGGCGCCCCCGCTGGCGACGGCGGCGAGACAGCCGTACGAGCCGCATCTGCACAGCGCGTCGGCGCCCTCCGGGACCCGGATGTGCCCGATGTCCCCGGCTCCGCCGTCGATGCCCCGGAAGATCGTGCCGCCGACGACCACACCCGCGCCGATACCGGTGGAGACCTTCACCAGGACGAAGGCCGAGCAGTCGGGGTGGGCGGTGCGCTGCTCCCCGTACGCCATGAGGTTGGCGTCGTTGTCGACCAGGACCGGGACCGGTCCGGCGCCCGTGTGCTCGGTGAAGGCGCGCGTCAGGCGTCCTCTTATGTCGTAGCCGTCCCAGCCGGGCATGATCGGCGGCTGGACGACCCGGCCCGTGTCGGTGTCCACGGGTCCCGGTACGGCGAGCCCGATCCCGCACACCTCGGCCGCCCGGTGCCCGGCCTTCTCCAGCAGTTCGGCGAACCAGCGGCCCAGCTCGCCGAGGACCACGTCCGGGCCGTCCTCGACGAGCAGCGGCCCGGCGTGCTCGGCCAGCAGCTCACCGGTCAGGGACAGTACGGCGGCGCGCGCGTGCCGGGTGTCGAGGTCGGCGGCGAGGACGACGGCGTGGGAGTCGTCGAATTCCAGGCGGACCGAGGGACGTCCGCCGAGCGGTGAGTCCACCGGGCCCGCGGCGCCCTCGCGCAGCCAGCCGGCCCGGAAGAGCCGGTCGAGGCGCTGACCGACGGTGGCCCGGGACAGCCCGGTGACCTGTTGCAACGTTCCGCGGGTGGTGGCGCGCCCGCTGCGCACCAGCTCCAGCAGATCGCCGGAGCTGGCCTGGCTCCCGGCCTTCCCGGTCCTGGCGGCCATGTCGCTCCTCCCTGTGGTTCCGGTCATACGCACCCCTTGCGCTCACCAACTCTGCATTACATATTGAGTTTTGCGTGTTAAATAGACGTAACCCTACGGTAGCTACTGCCGAACTGGTCGGCGCCATGTCTTCGGGGAGACCTGAGTGGACCGCACAACCCAGCTCACCGCCCGCCGCACTGTGCACTTCGATCCCGTGCGCACCTCGGCCCCACCGCCCTTCACCGGCCAGGGCGACACCGGCCGGGCCCGGACCGCCGTATACGATCCGGTCCGCCCGGCGGAGTCCGTGCACGCCAGGGCGGCCCAGGTGCTGAACGGCAACTGGCGGGGCACGTCCACGGTGCCCTCACGCAGTCTGTATCCGCACCAGTGGTCCTGGGACTCCGCGTTCATCGCGATCGGGCTGCGGCACCTGTCGCCGCTGCGGGCCCAGACCGAGCTGGAGACGCTGCTCGACGCGCAGTGGGGTGACGGCCGGATCCCGCACATCGTGTTCAACCCCTCCGTCCCCCTCGACGCGTACTTCCCGAGCCCGGACTTCTGGCGCTCCTCGACCGCGGGGCGCGCCGCGGGCGCCCCGGGCACCGTACAGACCTCGGGCATCGTGCAGCCACCGGTGCACGCGCTCGCCGTGTGGCTGGTGCACGCCGCCGACCCGGGGCTGTCCCGGTCGCGGTCCTTCCTGGCCCGGATGTACCCGCGCCTCGCGGCCTGGCACCGCTATCTGCTGCATCGCAGGGACCTGGGCGGCGGGGGTCTCGCCTCGGTGGTCCACCCCTGGGAGCAGGGCATGGACAACGCGCCGAGCTGGGACGCGCCGCTGTCCCGCGTCACCCCCGCCCCGGCCCGTTCCTTCCGCCGCGCCGATCTGGACCACGGCGCCGCCGAGGACCGGCCGACCGACCTGGACTACGGCCGGTACGTACGGCTGGCGGCGGACTACCGCGACGGCGGGTACGCGGACGGCGGGCGACCCGGCGGCGGCATCGGTGGATTCGCCGTGGAGGACCCGGCGTTCAACGCGCTGCTGATCGCCTCCGAGCACGCGCTGGCGCGGATCGCCCGGGAGCTGGGCGCGACGGGCACCGCCCGGCACGCGCGCGCGGAACGGCTGACGGCGGCGCTGGTGGACCGGCTGTGGGACCCGGCGGAGGGCCTGTTCTTCTGCCGGGACGTGCGCACGGACGAGCCGATCCCCGAGCGCGGGGTCTCCGGTCTCGTCCCGCTGATCCTGCCGACGCTGCCGCGCGAGACGGCCGCGACGCTCGTACGGACCCTGCGCGGACCGCACTTCGGGCTCGGCGGCACGACGCGGCTCGTACCGAGCTACGACCTGACCGGGCACGCCTTCGACCCGCACCGGTACTGGCGGGGGCCCGCCTGGTTCAACACCAACTGGCTGGTGGAGCGGGGGCTTCGGCTGCACGGCGAGCTCGCGCACGCGGCCGAACTGCGGGGCGCGCTGCTGGAGACGGCGGACACGTCCGGGTTCGCCGAGTACGTGGACCCGTACACCGGTGAGGCCTGTGGGGCGCTCGGATTCAGCTGGACCGCGGCGCTGACGCTGGACCTGCTGCACGGGACGGCGCCCGAGGCGGCGCACGGCAGGGCCGAAAAACTCGGCAGGGCCGAAGAGTTCGGCACGGACGAAGAGTTCGCCGCGACGGAGAAGTCCGGCGAGGGTGCCTTGGGAGGGGACCTGCGATGACGGACCGGCAGCATCTGCTCGTACACGGCGGGACGTTCGTCGCGGTGGGCGACGGCGGGGACATCAGCGGAGTACGCGGCGGGGGCGGTTCGCACTCCGCCCCCGACGGGATGTTCGTGCGCGACGCCCGGCATCTGAGCCGCTGGCAGCTGACCGTCGACGGCGCGGTGCCCGAGGCGCTGTCGCCGGTGACGGACGGCGACACGGCCCGCTGCGTCCTCGTGCCGCGCGGCGGCCGTCAGGAGCCGCCCGCCCACACCCTCTTCCGCGAACAGGCCGTCACCGACGGCTCGTTCGTCGAGTCGCTGCGCATCACCAGCAACCGCCCGGTGCCGACGACCGTCCGGATCGCGGTCACCGCCGACGCCGACTTCACGGACCAGTTCGAACTGCGCTCCGACCACCGGACGTACGCGAAGACCGGCGCCGTACGCTCCCGCCAAGTCCTCGACGACGGCGTGGAGTTCAGCTACCAGCGCGGCGAGTGGCGGTCCTGTACGACCGTCACCGGTGAGCCCGCGCCCGACGGCGTCGAGGAGACCGGCACGGGCGCGCGGCGGCTCGTGTGGGCCCTGGACCTCGAACCGCACGGCTCGGCCGAACTGACCCTGCGGGTGGCGGCGCGCCCGCACGGCACGCCGGCCCCGGAGGTGCCGCTCACCCCGGCCGCCGCGAACGTCCGACTCCGCGCGCTGGAGGCCGAGTTCGCGCAGGGCGTGCCCTTCCCGACCGGCTGGCCCGAGCTGGCCGCGGCGTGCGCGCGCGGCCTGGCGGACCTCGCGGTGCTCCAGGTACCGGCGACCGGGCCCGACGGAGAGGAACTGCGCGTCCCCGCCGCCGGGGTGCCGTGGTTCCTGACGTTACTCGGCCGCGACGCGCTGCTGACCTCGCTGTTCGCACTGCCCTACCGGCCCCAACTGGCCGCCGCCACGCTGCCCGCGCTCGCCGCGGCCCAGGCCACCGAGGTCGGCGTGGGCACGGTCTCCCAACCCGGCAAGATCGTGCACGAGGTACGGCACGGGGAACTGGCCCACTTCGGGCAGGTGCCGTACGGCCGCTACTACGGCTCCGTCGACGCGACCCCGCTCTTCCTGGTCCTCCTCGGCGCGTACGTCGAGCAGACCGGTGACACCGCGCTGGCCCGCCGGCTGGAGCCCAACGCCCGTGCGGCGATCGGCTGGATGCTGGACCACGGCGGGCTGACCTCGCGCGGCTACCTCGTCTACCGCGCGGACGAGGGCGGCCTCGCCAACCAGAACTGGAAGGACTCCCCCGGCGCGATCTGCTCCGGCGACGGCAGCCGGCCCACCGGGCCCGTGACGGCCGCGGGCGCGCAGGGGTACGCGTACGACGCGCTGCGCCGGACCGCGCAGCTCGCCCGGACGGTGTGGGACGACGAGGTGTACGCGGCGCTCCTCGAACAGGCCGCCGGGGATCTGCGGGACCGGTTCCAGCGGGACTTCTGGATGGCGGACCGCGCGTTCCCCGCGCTCGCGCTCGACGGCGACGGGAACCACGTCGACGCGCTCGCGTCCGACGCGGGGCATCTGCTGTGGTCCGGGCTGCTGGACAAGGAGTACGGGGAACTGGTGGGGCGGCGGCTGCTGGAGCCGGACTTCTTCTCCGGCTGGGGCGTGCGGACGGTGGCGTCGGGGCAGCCCGCGTACCATCCGCTGTCGTACCACCGGGGGTCGGTGTGGCCGCACGACAACGCGCTGATCGCGTTGGGGCTGGCGCGGTACGGGCTGCACGACGAGGCGCGGGCGGTGGCGCACGGGTTGGTGGACGCGGCGGCCGTCGCGGGGCACCGGCTGCCGGAGGTTCTGGCGGGGTACGGGCGTGGCACGCATGCGGAGCCGGTGCCGTATCCGCATGCGTGCGTACGGGAATCGCGGTCTGCGGCCGCGCCACTGGCGCTGCTGACGGCTGTGGGCGGTGCGTAGCCGGCTGCGGGCCGGTGGGGGCGGGCCCAAAGGATTGCGCAGTTCCCCGCGCCCCTAGGTACCTAGGGGCG
>NZ_JBHXTO010000054.1:0-52651 GCF_042677425.1 Streptomyces sp. NPDC127119
GCCGTGTACGGGACTCTCCGTACTCGGCGCTCATCGTCGTCGGTTCTCGGCCGGGACCGCGGCGGTGCGACGGTTCCCAACGCTTCCCTTCCCTCATGTCGAGAAGGGAGCCCCGGGACCTTCACCACCGCACTGGCGTGCGCACCGCCGCGGCCCTCGCCCTGCCCGCTCGTTCCGTGGACTACCCCTCATCCGGGTCCACGGTCCTCGCGGGCGGTGCGCCTGCGGCCTGACCTCCCGTCAGATCTCAGGCGCAGCTGTGGAGTTGTTGGTACCGGGCGGCGCCGCCGCTTGGGCGCGACAGGACAGGTGTCAGCGCCGGCGCCGCCCGGGTCCGTGGGGGCGGGCGGTCAGACCTTCGCGCCGGAGAGGCGCTCGACCGCGCGCAGCAGCGCGGAGTGGTCCAGGCCGCCGTCGCCCTGGGTGCGCAAGGACGCGACGAGCTGGGCGACCACGGCGCCGACGGGCAGCGCGGCGCCGACGTTGCGGGCGGCGTCCGTGACGATGCCCATGTCCTTGTGGTGCAGGTCGATGCGGAACCCCGGCTTGAAGTCGCGGTTCAGGAAGTTGTCCTTCTTGCGGGTCAGTACGGTCGAGCCGGCGAGGCCGCCGTTCAGTACGTCCAGGGCCGCCTTCAGGTCGACGCCCGACTTCTCCAGGAAGACCACGGCCTCGGCGCACGCCTGGATGTTCACGGCGACGATCAGCTGGTTCGCGGCCTTCACGGTCTGGCCGGAGCCGTGCGGACCGCACAGCACGATGGTCTTCCCCAGCGCTTCGAAGATCGGCTCGGCCTGGTCGAAGTCGGCCTGCTCGCCGCCGACCATGATGGACAGCACGGCCTCGACCGCGCCCGCCTCGCCGCCGGACACCGGGGCGTCCAGGGCCCGGATGCCCTTGCCCCGCGCCGCCTCGGCCAGGTCCACGGAGGTCTGCGGGGTGATGGAGGACATGTCGATCAGGAGGGCGCCGGACCGCGCGTTCTCCAGGATGCCGTCGGGCCCGTACGCGATGGCCTCGACCTGCGGGGAGGCGGGCACCATCGTGATCACGACGTCGGCGTCCCGTACGGCCTCGGCTATCGACCCGGCCGCGGTGCCGCCCGCGGCGGTCAGCCGGTCCAGCTTGTCCTGCTCCAGGGTGAACCCGGTGACGTCGTAGCCGGCCTTGATCAGGTTCTCCGACATGGGGGAGCCCATGATGCCGAGGCCGATCCAGGCGATCGTCGGACGGGACGCGTGGGAACTGTCGGCAGGATTGCTCATGATGAGGGTGCCTCTCTGACTGCTGGCTGCTGTGCTGCGTCAACTGCTGTGCTGGACCAACTACGCTGCTATGAAAGGGAGTTGCTGCTCATCGCGCGGTGCGGGCGGCGCGGGCCCCGCGGGGGAGCCAGTCGAAGGAGTCGGCGCTCGGCCGGTCGCCCGGCTTGTACTCCAGGCCGACCCAGCCCTCGTACCCCTGCTTGCGCAGCAGGCCGAGCAGGTCGGCCAGCGGGAGCGAGCCCGTGCCGGGTGCGCCGCGGCCCGGGTTGTCGGCGATCTGGACATGGCCGGTCCTGGCGGCGTACCGCTCGATCACCGACGGCAGGTCCTCGCCGTTCATGGACAGGTGGTAGAGGTCCATCAGGAAGCGGGCGTTGCCGAGTCCCGTCGCCTCGTTCACCCTGTCGACGACGGCGATCCCGGCCTCGGCGCTCACCAGCGGATAGAGCGGCGACTCCGGCTTGTTGAGCGTCTCGATCAGCAGGACCGCGCCGACGCGGTCGGCCGCGCGGGCCGCCAGTACGAGGTTCTCCAGGGCGAGTTCGTCCTGCTCGGCGGGGTCGACGCCCTCGACGCGGTTGCCGTACAGGGCGTTGAGGGCCGTGCAGCCCAGTGAGCGGGCGAAGTCCGCGGCCACGTCGATGTTCGCGCGGAACCGCTCGGACTCCTCGCCGGGGATCGACAGTGCGCCCCGGTCCGGGCCCGGCAGCTGCCCGGCGTAGAAGTTGAGGCCGGTGAGCTGTACGCCCGCGTCCTCGATGGCCTTCTTGAGGGCGTCGAGTCCCGCGCGGTCGGGGGTGGGGGTGTCGGTCCAGGGCCACCAGAGCTCGACCGCGGTGAAGCCCGCCGCCGCGGCGGCCGCGGGGCGCTCCAGGAGCGGCAGCTCGGTGAAGAGGATCGACAGGTTGACGTTGAAGCGCTGCTCTGCGGCTGCGTCCATCGAGAAACCGGGCATAGGGGTCGGCGCTCCCTTCCGTGACGAGTAGGTCCGTATGGCCGGGCCCGTGTGGCGGGGCCCGCATCGGCAGTTCCGTATTGCGGAAGTTCTTTTCTGCTTGATGGAAAGGCTGCCTTCGTGGGGGAACCTTGTCAAGAGGGGTCGGCGGGAAAAGCGGGCGTGTCCCTGGTCGGGTCCGGGTCCCGTTCGGCGGCCGGGAGGGGGGTTCCGGGTGGGCTAGGGTCGCCTTCTGGTCGGCCGGGCCTGGGCCGTCGCAGACACGGACCTGAGTGATGCCATGGGGGCACAGTGCGATTGCGAGTGGAGTTCACCACCGAACCCTTCGACCTCGACGAGGCGCCGCCGCACGCGCTGGTCGCCCGAGAGGTCATCGAGGCGGCCGAACTGGACTCGGTCGACGTCGGTCCGTTCGGCAACACCGCCGAGGGCGGGGCGGATTCGGTGCTCACCGCGGTCGACGCGCTGCTGCGCAAGGCCCTGGACGCGGGCGCCACCCGGGTCTCGCTGCAGCTCAACGTGATCGGGGAGGAGGGTCGGTGACCCGGTCCGCGGACGACCCCTTCGTGTCGGCCGTCAAGCCGCTGGTCGACGCCATGGGTGCCGAGATGCTGCCCGCCGACCAGGCGGGACCCGACGACGTGGTGCTCTCCTGGGAGGGCGTCGACGTCGTGGCCGTCCGTCTGCCGCAGCTCGCCGACTCGCTGGACCACATCCTGGCCGCCCTGGAGCGCAAGCGCGGCAAGCCGCTGGCCGAACTGGACCGCAAGGCCAAGCAGGAGGTCGTACGCATCCTTGAGGCGCGCGGAGCCTTCTCCGTGCGGCACGGCGTGGAGACCGTGGCGAGCGCGCTCGGCGTCTCGCGGTTCACCGTCTACAACTACCTGAACCGCGAGAAGGACGCCTGAGCGGACGTCTGGGCAGAGGGCCTGAGCTGGGAGAACGGTGGCCGGCCCGGGATCGGGGCGCCCGGGCGAAGGACGTCTTCGTTACCTGGATTTTTCAACAAAGTGTTGACGTGGTGTTTCCGAGAGCGTTAGCTGACCGCAGCCCGTCCAGCACAAGGCCACGGAGGCTTGCCGTGACTTCGAGTACGACGACACCCGGCGGCCTCGCCCGGTTCAACACCCTGGAGGAACCCGCGGCCCGCGCCGCCCTCCACGAGCTGTGCGCCTCGACGGCCTGGGCGCACAGCCTGCTCACCGGCCGCCCGTACGCCACCGGCGACGACCTCTTCGCACGGAGTGACGCAGCGATGGCCGACCTGACCGACGCCGACCTGGCGGAGGCGATGGCCGGCCACCCGCCGATCGGCCGCCCGAAGCCGGGCGACCCGACCTCATCCCGCGAACAGCGCGGCATGGCCGGCGCCTCCGACGCACTCAAGGCGGAGATGCTCGAACTGAACCTGGCGTACCAGGAGAGGTTCGGCCATGTCTTCCTGATCTGCGCGACCGGCCTCACCGGCGAACAGATGCGTGACGCGCTCAAGGAGCGCAGCGGCAACACGCCCGCACAGGAGCGCGAGATCGTGCGCACCGAACTGGGCAGGATCAACCGCATCCGGCTCGCCCCACTCGTCGAAGAGGACGCCCCCGCATGACCACCGAGACCACCGCTTCCGTCGCCGCCGTCGCTTCCGTGTCCACGCACATCCTGGACACCAGCGTCGGCCGCCCCGCCGCGGAAGTCGCCGTCCTGCTCGCGGCCCGTGCCGGCCGTGACGCGCGGTGGCGGGCGCTCGGCGGCTCCGCGACCGACGCGGACGGCCGGTGCAAGGACCTGCCGGCCCTGCCGGAGGGCACCACACACGTACGGCTCGACTTCGCCGTCGAGGCGTACTTCGAGAAGAACCCCGAGAGCAAGCCCGAGAACGAGCCCGTGAAGAACCAGGCCGAGGCGCAGCAGGACGCCCCCGCGAACCGGGACAGCGGTGCCGCACCGGTGTTCTTCCCCGAGGTGGCGATCACGTTCGCCGTCAGCCCGGGGGAGCACTATCACGTACCGCTGCTGCTCAACCCGTTCGGCTACTCCGTTTACCGAGGGAGCTAGCAGACATGACCACCCAGCCCCGTTCCGCCCGTCCGGCTGTCCTGGCGCAGAACCAGTACGGCAAGGCCGAGAACCGCGTCGTCCGGATCACCCGGGACGGCGCCACCCACCACATCAAGGACCTGAACGTCTCCGTCGCCCTCAGCGGTGACATGGAGGAGGTCCACTACTCGGGCTCCAACGCGAACGTCCTGCCGACGGACACCACCAAGAACACGGTGTACGCCTTCGCCAAGGAGCACGGCATCGAGTCCGCCGAGCAGTTCGGCATCCACCTCGCCCGGCACTTCGTGACCTCGCAGGAGCCGATCCGCACCGCCCGGATCCGTATAGAGGAGTACTCCTGGGAGCGGATCGGCACCCCGGAGGCGGACCCGTCGGCCGCCGGCGCCGAGGAGGGCGGGCACTCCTTCGCCCGCAAGGGCCAGGAGACCCGGGTCACGCAGATCACGTACGACGGCTCCTCGTGGGAGGTCGTCTCCGGCCTCAAGGACCTGGTCGTCCTGAACTCGACGAACTCCGAATTCTGGGGTTACGTCAAGGACAAGTACACGACGCTGAAAGAGGCGTACGACCGCATCCTCGCCACCGAGGTCTCCGGCCGCTGGCGGTTCAACTGGACCGACGACGAGCAGCCGATGCCCGACTGGGAGGAGTCCTACGCACAGGTGCGCGGGCACATGCTCCAGGCCTTCGCGCAGACGTACTCCCTGTCGCTGCAGCAGACCCTGTACCAGATGGGCGCGCGGATCATAGAGAACCGCGACGAGATCGACGAGGTCCGCTTCTCGCTGCCGAACAAGCACCACTTCCTCGTCGACCTGGAGCCGTTCGGCCTCAAGAACGACAACGAGGTGTACTTCGCCGCCGACCGGCCGTACGGCCTGATCGAGGCGACCATCCTGCGGGACGGCTGCGAGGCGCTCATCCCGGTGGACCTCAGCAACCTCTGACGCACCCGCCTCCGTCAGCGACTCCCCCTGGCGGCAACCCTTTTCGGCACGGCAGAAGGACGAACCATGGCAGCAGACCGGCGGATCGTCATCGAGAACTGCTCGATCGCGACCGTGGACGCCGACGACACCGAGTACACGTCGGGCCATCTGGTCCTGGCGGGCGACCGCATCGAGTCGCTGGGTGCGGGCAAGGCCCCCGAGGGCCTGGAGAACGTCGTACGCCGGATCGACGCGACCGGCCACCTCGTCACCCCGGGCCTGGTCAACACCCATCACCACTTCTACCAGTGGATCACCCGCGGCCTCGCCACGGACCACAACCTCTTCGACTGGCTCGTCGCCCTGTACCCGACCTGGGCGCGCATCGACGAGCGCATGACCTACGCGGCGGCCCAGGGCTCCCTCGGCATGATGGCCCGCGGCGGAGTCACCACCGCCATGGACCACCACTACGTGTTCCCCGAGGGCTCCGGCGACCTGTCGGGTTCGATCATCCGCGCCGCACGTGAGACGGGTGTCCGCTTCACCCTGGCCCGCGGGTCCATGGACCGCAGCGAGAAGGACGGCGGGCTGCCGCCTGACTTCGCCGTCGAGACCCTCGAAGGCGCTCTCGCCGCCACCGAGGCGACCGTCGACGAACACCACGACGCCTCCTTCGGCGCCATGACCCAGGTGGCCGTCGCACCCTGCTCACCCTTCTCCGTGTCCACCGAACTCATGCGCCAGGGCGCCGAGTTGGCCCGGCGCAAGGGGGTGCGGCTGCACACCCACGGCTCGGAGACGGTCGAGGAGGAGCAGTTCTGCAAGGAACTGTTCGGCATGGGCCCGACCGACTACTTCGAGTCGACCGGCTGGCTCGGCGAGGACGTGTGGATGGCCCACTGCGTCCACATGAACGACTCCGACATCGCCGCCTTCGCCCGTACGAGGACGGGGGTGGCCCACTGTCCCTCCTCCAACGCCCGCCTGGCGGCCGGGATCGCGCGGGTGCCCGACATGCTCGCGGCCGGCGTCCCCGTCGGCCTGGGTGTCGACGGCACGGCGTCCAACGAATCCGGCGAACTGCACACCGAACTGCGCAACGCGCTGCTCATCAACCGCCTCGGCGCCCACCGAGAGGCCGCGCTGAACGCCCGTCAGGCGCTGCGGCTGGGTACGTACGGCGGAGCCCAAGTCCTGGGCCGTGCACCGGAGATCGGCTCTCTGGAGCCGGGCAAGCTCGCCGACCTCGTGCTGTGGAAGCTGGACACCCTGGCCCACGCGTCGATCGCCGACCCGGTCACCGCACTCGTCTTCGGCGCCGCGGCGCCGGTCACCGCGTCCTTCGTGAACGGTGAGCAGATCGTCGAGAACAACCGGCTGCTGAACGTCGACGAGGACGCCATCGCCCGCTCCACGCGGGACGAGGCCCAGCGCCTCGCGCGGATCGCCGCGCGGGCCTGACCTCGTCCCCGCCATGATCTCCGGCCGAGGGGGACGGCCCTCGGCCGGTGGCCGCCGACCCGAACGGGGTCCGCGGTGACCGTCTCCGGGGCGCGCGCACGAACTGCCCGCGCCCCGGAACGGTCCCCTTCCGTCCGTACGCCCCGCCACGCCCCCTCCGTGACGGGCGCCGTCCCGCCAGAAAGTCCTGCCAGAGAACAAGACCTCCCTGACACCCACGTCAACGCCGACGTGTACCCGACCGGAGGAGCCGCCGTGGCTGCCCAGCACCTGCCCAGCAGTACGGACGTAAGCGCGACCAGCCCGGAGAAACACCCGGTCGACGAGAAACTCCCCGCCCTGAAGATGGCGACCAGCGGACTGCAGCACGTGGCCGCCATGTACGCCGGAGTGGTCGCCCCACCCCTGATCGTGGGCGCGGCCGTGGGCCTGACCGCGACCGAACTGACCTTCCTCACCGGTGCCTGTCTGTTCACCGCGGGACTCGCCACCTTCCTGCAGACCCTCGGCATCTGGAAGATCGGCGCCCGCCTGCCCTTCGTCAACGGCGTCACCTTCGCCGGGGTCGCGCCGATGATCGCGGTCGTCAACTCCACCGACGACAAGCGCGACGCCCTGCCGGTCATCTTCGGCGCGGTCATCGTGGCGGGTGTTCTGGGCTTCCTCGCCGCCCCCTTCTTCAGCAAGGCGGTCCGCTTCTTCCCGCCGGTCGTCACCGGCACGGTCATCACCCTCATCGGCATATCCCTGATGCCGGTCGCCTTCGGCTGGGCCCAGGGACCCGACCCGGCCGCCCACGACTACGGCTCGACCACCAACCTGGGCCTGGCGGGCGCGACCCTTCTCATCGTCCTGCTGCTGCGCCGCTTCACCCGCGGATTCGTCAAGCAGATCGCCGTACTGCTGGGCCTGGTCGCCGGCACGCTCGTCGCGATCCCGTTCGGTGTCACCGACTTCGCGCCGGTCGCCGACGCGGCGGTCGTCGGCTTCCCGACGCCGTTCCACTTCGGAGCCCCGCAGTTCCAGCTCGCCGCGATCGTCTCGCTGTGCGTGGTGATGGTCGTCTCGATGACCGAATCGACCGCGGACATGCTGGCGTTGGGGGAGATAGTGGGCCGCCCCGCCGATGAGAAGACCATCGCGGCGGGCCTGCGGGCCGACACCCTGGGCTCGGCCGTCAGCCCGCTGTTCAACGGCTTCATGTGCAGCGCCTTCGCCCAGAACATCGGCCTGGTCGCGATGACCCGCATCCGCAGCCGGTACGTCGTGGCCACGGGCGGCGGCTTCCTCGTCCTGATGGGCCTGTGCCCCATGGCCGCGTCGCTGATAGCCGTGGTCCCGCGGCCCGTGCTCGGCGGGGCGGGCGTGGTGCTGTTCGGCTCGGTGGCCGCGAGCGGTATCCAGACCCTCGTCAAGGCCGGCCTGGAGAAGGACAACAACGTCCTGATCGTGGCGGTCTCGCTGGCCGTCGGCATCATCCCGATCACCGCGCCGGAGTTCTACCACGCGTTCCCGGAGATCGCGAAGATCATCCTGGACTCGGGGATCTCGACCGGGTGCGTGGCGGCCGTGGCGCTGAACCTGGTCTTCAACCACCTGGGCGCAAGCCGTGAGTGCGACGAGGTGACGGCGCCGATGGAGCCGGGGCCGGGGGTGGGGCCGGGTTCGGTTCCGGCTCCGACGACTCCGGGTGCGGCTGCGGGCACGGGGCCTGTGGCCGCTCGCTGACGGTTCGCGAGCGAGCGGCCACCGGCCCGGTTTCCCGGGTTCCTCAGGCTCCTCGGGTTCCTCGGGCTCCTCAGCCGATGTGGAAACTGTCCCCGTAGACCTGCCAGTCCAGCGGCGGGTTCAGGTTCAGGTTCCGGTTCCTGAGGAACACCCGCTGGGCGGTGTCCACGCGGCTGGTGTCCGAGTGGGCCTCCTCCTGCTTCATCGCCCACACGCGGGCGTCGAGGAAGGCGTTGAGGTACGTGACCTCGTCGCCGCCCTGGGCCGGGGGCCTGGCCCGGCCCAGCGCCCGGTTGCGGATGCTCCCGAAGCTCGTACTGTCGCCGCCGTTGCCGTGCATGACGATGGCGTCGTAGTACGTGAACTGGCCGAGCGTGCCGATGCCGTCCGCCTTGCCGCGCTGGACCGCGGGGTTGAAGTAGACGCGGTCCCGCTCGTCGTTCTGGGCCTGCTTGAACGCCTGGTCCTGGGCCGCCCGGCGCCAGGCGTCCGGGTAACCGGGGTCCAGTCCCTCGTGCGAGTCGGAGCCGTCGACGCGGCGCAGGGCGGGCAGGTAACCGGCCAGCGGGTTGCCCGGCTTGCGCTGGGTGTACAGCTCGACGAGGTCGAGCATGTCGTGCGTGCCCGAGCAGAACCCGATGATGCCCGCGGTGTAGCCACGGCCGTCGCCGATGTCCTCGATGTACTGGTACTGCGCCTTCCAGTCCAGCGAGGAGTTCTCCGCGCTGGAGACCAGCTTCATGGCGATCTCCTTCTTCGCCGGGTCGTCGAGGCCGGGGGCCGCGGTGCCTTGGGCGCTCGCGGGGGTGCCGGTGAGGGCTGGGCCTGCCACCAGGGTTGCTCCGATCATCGCGAGGATGGTGCGACGGGAGGAGCTCATGGGGGTGTGGGGGGTGTGCACGGGACCTCCAGTGGGGGTGGGAGTCGCTCTTCCGTACTGTTAGGAAAGTTTCCTACCAGAGATTGAGAGTGACGTATACCCGTCAAGCGTTTTCTCGCCCCCGCCGCCCTTGCCCTTCCCGACCCTGGGGCTCCGCCCCAGACCCCCTGTCGCGCTTGCGCGCTCGTCCTCAAACGCCGGACGGGCTATCGGTCAGCCTCTCCGGCGTTTGAGGAGCGGGGGTTCGGGGGCTGGCCCCCGAGTCGGTGACGGGAACGGGTAGGGGCGGCGGGGCGACATGGTCACGGCCTCCGTATGAGTGCTGGACGTTCCACACCGCGTCACGATCGCCGAGTCACGCGCCGCGTACGACGCCCGCCATCAGCCGGAGTGACCCGGTCGGGGCCGGCAGGTCTCGGCGATGACCTGGCGTCAGCGGGGCCGCGCAACCGGCAGTCCGCGCAAGGCCGTTGGGGTCTTCAGGACCGGCGGGGCGACGCCAGTAGGTAGCGCGCTCCCGTGCGCGGTTCTGCGTGCTCGCTGACCTGCCAGCCGGCCTTCTCCAGCGTCGTCGCGCACTCCCGCAGCGCCGCCGCGTCCGGCTCGCGCACGGCGACGGCCTCCGGTTGGGGTGTCGCCCGCACCCGGTATCCCGCGGCGGCGGGGCCCGCCTCCGCCGGGCGCAGTCCCGCCGCCTCCAGGGCCAGGGCGGCGGCCTGCACCAGATGCGTACGTTCCCATGCGCACGGCCGGTCCATGACGCCGCCCGTGTTGGTCATCCGGCGCATCTCCAGCAGCCCCTGCCAGGCGCCGCGCACCTCACGCAGGCGTGACGGCCCGGCGTCGGCGCTCTCCTCGCCGCCCACCCGCGCGGCGAACACGCCCGAGGCCGAACCGGCGGGTACGGAGGCCTCGGCGGGGGCCGCCACCGGGGCGGCCGGCTCCTCGCGTACCCGGTACCCGGCCGGTGTGAGGAAGTGGTCGTGCGGCGGGCGGGGGTGCCGGAAGGCCAGCCCGTGTCGCACCAGCGCCGCGAGCTGGCCCTCCGTACCCCTGAGCCGCCCGCTCACGGGATCGGCGGCGTCGATGACGCGCCGCTGCGCGGCGGTCGGCGGTCGGGTCACGGGGTGCTCCTTCCCCAGAGCGGAACTCTTCATCGAAGACGAAGGCTACGACCTGGGTCTGACATTCCCCTCTACTGCCGGTAGCCGCTCAGGAACCGGCCGATCCTGCTGATCGCCGCGTCCAGGTCGTCGGCGTACGGGAGGGTGAGGATGCGGAAGTGGTCGGGGCGCGGCCAGTTGAAACCGGTGCCCTGGACCACCTGGATCTTCTCGCGCAGCAGCAGGTCGAGGACGAACTTCTCGTCGTCGTGGATCTTGTGGACCGAGGGGTCGAGCCGCGCGAACGCGTACAGCGCGCCCTTCGGTTTCACACAGGAGACGCCGGGGATCTCGTTCAGCTTCTCCCACGCGATGTCACGCTGCTCGCGCAACCGGCCGCCGGGCGCGGTGAGTTCGTGGATGGACTGCCGGCCGCCGAGCGCGGCCTGGATGGCGTACTGCGCCGGGGCGTTGGCGCACAGCCGCATGGAGGCCAGCATGGTGAGGCCCTCCAGATAGCTCTTCGCGTGCTGGCGCGGCCCCGTCACCACCATCCAGCCGGAGCGGAAACCCGCCACGCGGTACGTCTTCGACAGGCCGCAGAAGGTGAGGACCACCAGGTCGGGGGCGAGCGCGGCGGCCGTGTGGTGCACGGCGTCGTCGTACAGGATCTGGTCGTAGATCTCGTCCGCGAACACCATCAGACCGTGCCGGCGGGCCAGGTCGAGGATGCCCTCGATGATCTCCTTGGGGTAGACCGCGCCGGTGGGGTTGTTCGGGTTGATGATGACGACGGCCTTCGTGCGGTCCGTGATCTTCGACGCCATGTCGTCGAGGTCCGGGTACCAGTCGGCCTGTTCGTCGCACAGGTAGTGCACGGCCTTGCCGCCCGCGAGGGTCGTCACCGCCGTCCAGAGCGGGAAGTCCGGTGCGGGGATGAGGACTTCGTCGCCGTCCTCCAGGAGGGCCTGGACGGCCATCGAGACGAGTTCGGAGACGCCGTTGCCCAGGAAGACGTCGTCCACGTCGACTTCGAGGCCGCGTTCCTGGTAGCGCTGCGCCACGGCGCGGCGGGCCGACAGGACGCCGCGCGAGTCCGTGTAGCCGTGTGCCTGCGGGAGCATCCGGATCATGTCCTGGAGGATCTCCGGCGGGGCCTCGAAGCCGAAGGCCGCGGGGTTGCCCGTGTTGAGGCGCAGCACGCTGTGGCCTGCCTCCTCCAGGGCGTTCGCGTGCTCGATGACCGGGCCCCGGATCTCGTAACAGACCTCGCTGAGCTTGCTCGACTGCCGGAACTCCATGCGGTGCGCACCTCCAGGTTGTGGTGTTGCTTGGTTTTACCAAGTTCACGCTTGGAAAGTCCAACAAGTTGTCTAGACTGCGTCGCATGTCACCTCGCCGAAGCTACGACCAGTACTGTTCCGCTGCCCGGGCGCTCGACGCCGTCGGTGACCGCTGGACCCTCCTGATCGTCCGCGAGCTGCTGGCCGGGCCGCGCCGCTACACGGACCTGCATGCCGATCTGCCCGGGGTGAGCACGGATGTGCTCGCCTCCCGGCTCAAGGACATGGAACGGGACGGTCTGACGACGCGCCGCCGGATGCCGCCGCCGGGGGCGGTGTACGTGTACGAACTCACCGGCCGTGGGCGGGAGTTGCTGCCCGTGCTGCAGGCGCTCGGGGAGTGGGGGGCGCCGCTGCTCGGGGAACGGCGGCCCACGGACGCGGTGCGGGCGCACTGGTTCGCGCTGCCGCTGTTGCGGGCGTTGGAGGGGTTCGGTGAGGGGGTCGTCCAAGTCCGCCTGGACGAGGGCGAGTTCTACGTCCGTGCCGGGGCCGTGGCCGGGGAGCAGCCGGTCTACGGGGAGGGGTCCGCGCCCTCTGCGCCGGACGCTCGGCTCGCCCTGGACACGGAGACGTGCACGGCGCTGTGCCGCGGCGACCTGACACTCGCGGAGGCGATACGCACGCACCGCGTGGCGGTCTCGGGCGACAGCCCTCTGTCAAAGGCACTGCGCGAGCCGTGACCCACCCGGGTGCGTCGCCGGCCCACGGGCTCTTGGGGACCCCGGGCCCGTATTCGCCCGCGGGTCCGCTGTGGCCGGCCGCGCAGTTCCCCGCGCCCCTGGGTGGGACGGGGCCTGGGGCCGTTGTCGGCTGCGGGTGCGCTGTGGTTGGCCGCGCAGTTCCCCGCGCCCCTCGGGCGGCCCTGGCCGGGCCCCCTCAGGGGCGCGAGGAACTGCGCGACAAGCCACGACGCACCCGCAGGTGACGACGCACGGCCACCCCCGAAGGGGCGCGGGGAACGGCGCGGCCAGCCACGACGGACCCGCAGCCGACGACGCACGCACGGCCCCGAAGGGGCGCGGGGAACGGCGCGGCCAACCACGACGCACCCGCACACCGGTGACGTGCCCAACGCTACGGCCGCGGCCGCCCCGCTCCGCGTGTCAGTGCGTAGCCCCCGATCCCCGCGAGAGCGGCGAGCACACCCCCGATCCCCGTCCAGACCCACCGGTCGGACCACCACCCGGAGGCCCACCCGTCATCCGGCTCGATGCTGGACAGCACGGCCGCGGGCGAGTCGGACTCCTCGTCGCCCGACTCGGCCTCGGCCGCGGCCTTGACCGCGATCCCCGGAACCAACGGCTCGGACAGCGAGCCGTCGACCGCCGCCGCCCCGCCGATCTCCTTGGAGTCGACCCGCACCTCGGTGGTCACCGGCAGCCCGAGGTCGGCAGCGGTCAGTCCGACCGTGGTCAGCCGGATGTAGTACGTCCCCGGCAGCGGATCGTCGGCCCACGGCTCGGACCAGGCCCGCACCGTACGCAGCGTGCAGGACAGCTCCACCGAGCCGGCGTCCTGCGCCGCGGTCCGCGTCTGCGCCCCGTACTGGCAGGCCTGACGCCGCCGCAGCCCGTCGTACACATCGATCTGCCAGGTCGCGGAGGCATGCGAGTCCGGCAGTTTCACCTTCGCCTTCACCGTCGGCCGCTGCCCGGCGTCGGCGGGGAACGACCAGTACAGGTAGTCGCCCGTGGACGCTCCTGCGGTCGCCCGCTGCCCCTGGTCGACCTCGGCCGCCGTACGGAAGGACGTCCCCGCCGAGGTGGGCGCGTCGGAGTCGTCCGACGGGCTCGCGGAGGGGGAGGAGTCGGCCACCGCGGGAACCGCCGCGACCCCGAGCAGCAGCAGTCCCGCGCTCGCCGCTCTCAACACAAGCTTCGTACGCATCAGTTGGTCCTCCAGACCGCGACCCGCCAGCGCGAGACCCAACCCCACAGCACACCCGCGAGGAAGCCGGTGAGCACCAGTGCGCCGAGCAGCCACCAGCCGCGGCCGAGGCCGAAGGAGGCCACGTCGCTCGACGCGTCGGGCCCGTCCACGATGTCGATGGTCAGTTCGAGCGGCAGACCGGGTGTGGTCTTCACGCCGGAGGCCGCCGAGAAGGAGTTGGCGACCTGGAGGCACACGACCTCGCTCGCGGACCCGGAGTCGTCGGAGTCGTCGCTCTCCGCCTTGGGATAGCGCAGACCGGCCGACATGACGTCGGTCCGCCCGGTGCCGGTGGTCTCGCCGCGCACGATCTCACGGCCGTTCGTGGTGACCGCCCGCAGCGACACCCCGTAGTCGCGGTCGACCTGGCGGTCGGCCGCGACGCTCACCGAGGCGCGCAGTTCGGAGCCGGCCGGCAGGTCCACGCGGTACCAGCGGTGCTGCCCGAACTCCTCACGGTCGGTGTACAGCCCCGACTTGACCTCGGGTGCCTTCGCGCACGCGTCGGCGCCTTCGACGGCGACGGGTGTGACCACCGGGTCGGCCGCACGGTCGACCAACTGGTTTACCTTGTCGGTGAGTTCGTCGGTGTGCTCGACCGAGGTGTACGTGCCGCCGGTCGCCTCCGCGATGCAGCTCAGCTGCTGCCGGAGCTTGGTGTTCGGCACCAGACCCAGCGTGTCGATGGTGAGGCCGATCCCCTTGGCGGCGATCTCGCGTGCCACCTCGCACGGGTCCAGCGGGGCGCAGGTGTCCTCGCCGTCGCTGATGAGGACGATACGGCGGGAGCCCTCACCGCCTTCGAGGTCGTCGGCGGCCTTGAGGAGCGCGGGGCCGATCGGGGTCCAGCCGGTGGGCGACAGGGTCGCGACCGCCGTCTTCGCCTCGGTACGGTCCAACGGCCCCACGGGGTAGAGCTGTTCGGTGTCCTTGCAGCCTGTCTTGCGGTCGTCGCCGCGGTAGTTGGCGCCGAGTGTGCGTATGCCCAGCTCGACCTCTTCGGGGGTCGCGTCGAGGACCTCGTTGAAGGCCTGCTTCGCTGCCGCCATCCGGGACTGGCCGTCGATGTCCCGTGCCCTCATGGAGCCGCTGACGTCGAGAAGCAGGTTCACCTTGGGTGCGGCGGTACCCGAGGGCTCGTCGGCGACGGCGTCGGGCGGGAGCGCGATCCCGGCCGCCAGGGTGGCGAGCAGGGCGCAGGCGCCCGCCGCCAGCCGTTGTCTTGTGATCATCGACGGATCCTATTGATCAAAGGCACCGCGCTTCAAAACGAGCGGGTCTTCGAGGGGGTTGGGCAGCCGGGCCCAGAGGTCGCCGGGCCGCTCCGGCGACAGCCTCATCAGCGTCAACGCCTTGGCGGGCAGCGGCTGTTCGAGCAGCGCCGCGAGATCCGGGGTGCGCGGCAGGTCCCGTACCGCCGTGGACAGTGCCTCGCGCAGCGCCGGTGTCGAACCCGCCGTCGCCGCCAGTGTGCCCGCGACGAGCGAGCCGAAGAGTTTGCTGCGCAGGACGGCTGCGTCGTCCGTGACGATACGGCCCGTCAGGTCGGGGGCCGGGATGCCGTGGCGGGCGAGCCGGGCCGGGCTGATCCGGATGTCCGCCAGATCGCGGTACACGAGCCGCACCGGGTCACCGGCGGGGGAGAGTACGACGAGCAGGTTCTGGCCGTGCGCCTCCAGGGCGACGCCGAGGTCGAGCAGCCGCAGCCCCACGGTGAGCGCGAGCCGGCTGAACTGCGCCAGCCAGCGCGGGGGCCGGGGCAGGACACCCGCGGCGAGAGCGGCCACCGGGACGACCTGCTCGCCCGCCCCCGCGTACAGCTCGGGGGACTCCCGTGAGACGGCCGCCAGGTCGGCGGAGCCTGCGGTGACCGCGCCCAGGGTCCGGGTGATGTGCAGCAGCCCGTCCAGGCGCCCGGCCATCGACTCCATGAACGCCGACACGGTCGCCGCCGACGTGATCGAGTACACCGAGATGTCCCGCACGGAGGACGTCAGCCGGGCGCTGAGCGCGGTCTTGACGTGCGGTCCGTCCGGCACGGCCAGGGTGCGCAGCGACATCAGGGGATGTGCGGCCATCCCGTCCCCGACGGGCTTCTCGTCCTTCAGCACATGCCGGGCCTGCCACGGATGGACGGGGATCAGCAGCCGCCCCGCCTCCCGGTACGGCCACTCGCCCGTCGACCGGCAGTCGTCCTCCCGTACGGCGACCAGGCCCAGCCGCACCACCGGCCGGTGCTCGGGGGCGTACGCCAGCTGCTCGGCCACCGAGAACCCGGGCCGGGAACGGCAGTTGGGATGGAAGGGATGCCCGTCGACGACCCGCTGCTCCCACTCCCAGAGCGGGTGCGGCCCCTCCGACGGGGCTTTCCCAGGTGCCTGGTTGGCGCGCGAAAGGGCCAACGAGGCCACGCTGTCGGCGAGTTCGGCGGCGAAGGGCCGCCCGTGCGGAAGCCCGAGCGCCGTCATCAGCGCCGCCGGATGGTCGTACGCCGTCCCGTCCAGCTCGACCTCCGTGACGGTCGAGGCCGTCGCGTACGCGTCCGGGCGCGGCCCGTGCAGTCGGCGGCCGTCGGCCAGCCGCAGCGTCGGACCGTCGTGCGCGGCCTCGCGGTGCGTGACCCACGGCAGCGGCTCAAGGGCGAGCCCGCGCCACAACCGGGTCAGCACGGCCGACCGGGCGCCGGGGAGTTCGGCCGCGTACGGGGAGAGCAGGTCGGGGCGTACCGTGCGCAGCTCGGCGGCGAGAGCGGTCTCGGTCTCGGCCGGGGTGCGGGGAGGATGCACAGGGGCTCCTAGGGTGAGGGGACGCCGTCCGGCCGGGTACGACGCCGGACATCCGGACATACTCAGCGCAAGTGCACCGTATGCAACGAACGGATCGCGTGGATCACATGCCCCCCGTGCCACCCATGCAGCCCATGCCCCCCATCCCGTCCGGGCCCTCCGTGTCCTGCGCGCAGGACACCGACGGCGTCGCCGAAGCGGCGGACGCGATCGCGGCGGCACCGCTGCTCAACTGCCTGCTGCGGGAGATCGGCGCGCCGGAGCCGGAGCCGGAGCCCGAGACCGCGCCCGAGCCGGGCCCGGAGCACGTGTCCGGCGCCCGGCGCGTGTACCGGCTGCCCGCCGGGGAGCGGCTTCTGCGCGTGCGCGACGGGCGCCGGCCCCGCGACCCGGAGCTGTTCGACGAAGGCACCTGGCAGCGGCTCGGCCACGCCGAACTGGTCAAGCTCGCCGCCGAGGAGCTGCGCCAGTACACCGGGCTGTCCAACTCCGAGCTGCCCGCCGAGATGACCGACAGCCGGGACGCGGTGGCGGCGATCCTGGCGGCCAGGGCGGGCACGGTCCCGCCGCCGGACCCGTACCGCCGCTCCGAGCAGTCCCTGATCACCGGGCATCCCCACCACCCCGCCCCCAAGGCGCGCGGCGGCGGCCCGGCCACCGGCTGGCTCCCGTACGCCCCCGAGGCGTACGCCGACTTCCCGCTGACACTCCTCGGCCTGCGCGAGGACGTCTGCGTGCAGGACGGCGACACGAGCGCCCTGGACGCCCTCGGCGAAGCCCCCGACGGCTACCGGCTGCTCCCCGCCCACCCGTGGCAGCTCGACCTCGTCGGCGGCAGCCCGGAGATCCGCGAGGCGTTCGCCGACGGCCGCCTCGTACACCTCGGGCCTTCGCCGTGGTCCGCCTGGCCCACGGCGGCCATCCGCACCCTGTACGTTCCCGACGCCGACCTCTTCGTGAAGTTCAGCCTCGACGTCCGCATCACGAACGACATCCGGCGCCTGTGGCGGCACGACCTCCTCGCGCTGCGGCGTACGGACGCCGCCGTGACGGAGGCCTTCCGCACCCTCCCCGGCGGCGCGGCCTGGCTGAGCGACCGCGGGTACCGCACGGCGGACTTCGCCTTCGAGGAGCTGGCCGTTCTCGTGCGTGACGGTCTGGGCGGGCATGTGACCCCCGGTTCGACTCCGCTGCTGGCGGCCGCGCTGACGGAGGGCGGGGGAGGCCCGTACGACCCACCGGGCACGGCCGACCTGGCCGGTTTCGACGGAAACCCTCTGGACACCCTCGCCGATCCGGCTGCCTGGTGGACCGAGTATCTGCGCCAAGTCGTCCCGCCCGCACTGGAGTTGTTCGCCCGGCACGGGGTCGTACTCGAAGCGCATCTGCAGAACACGGTGGTGGCCGTGGACGCGGACGGCACCCCCGTGCAGGCGCTGTTCCGGGACGCCGAGGGCGTGAAGCTGCTGCCGGACGTGACACGGGCGGCCGGGTGGGAGCGGCTGGTGTACTGCCTGGTCGTGAACAACCTGCTGGAGATCGCGGACGCCCTGCGCGAGCGGTATCCGGGGCTCGACCCGTGGGAGCCCGCGCGCCGGGAGCTGGCGCGGTACGCCCAGGAGCTGCCCGAGGTGACAGAACTCCTCCGTTTCCCGAGCCTGCCCGGCAAGACGAACCTGCTGCTGCGCTGGACCGGGGCGGACGGCGCCGACGCACGCTACCGGCCGGTCCCGAACCCCCTGCGCACGCCGGACGCCTGACCGGCGCCGCGGGCGCCCGGCCGACATCTCGGGCGGCTGAATTACAGTGGCGGATGTGCTGCGCCAAGTGACCGCCGACCGATACGTGACCCCGCTGCGGGCGGGCGGCTCCGTGCCCGGAGTCGTCGAGGCCGACGACCTGGGGACGTACGTCGTGAAGTTCACCGGCTCGGCGCAGGGGCTGAAAGCGCTGGTCGCCGAGGTGATCGTGGGGGAACTGGCCCGCGCTCTGGGACTGCGGTTCCCCGAGCTGGTGCTGGTGGACTTCGATCCGGCGATCGCCGCGGACGAACCGCACCAGGAGGTCCAGGACCTGCTGCGGGCCAGCGCCGGGCTCAACCTCGGCATGGACTATCTGTCGGGCGCGGTGGACTTCACCCCCGAGATCGCGCAGACGTTCGACGTCGACCCGCTGGAAGCGGGCCGGATCGTCTGGCTGGACGCCCTCACGGTCAACGTGGACCGCACGAGGCACAGCTCGAACCTGATGATCTGGCCCACGCTCGGCGTCGCGCCCCCGAAGCTCTGGCTGATCGACCACGGGGCCGCGCTGGTCTTCCACCACCGCTGGGACGCGTCGGCCCCGGAGAAGTCGTCACCGGAGAAGGCGTACGACTTCCGGCAGCACGCGCTCGGCGGCCACACCCCCGACACCCGCGCCGCGGACGCCGAACTCGCGCCCCGGGTCACGGAGGAACTGCTGCGCGCGATCACGGCCGAGGTGCCCGACGCCTGGCTCGCCGACGAGCCCGGTTTCGCGACGCCCGACGAGGTCCGCGACGCGTACGTCGGCTATCTCCTCGCCCGGGTCAGGGCCTCCGCGGCCTGGCTCCCCACCGACTTCCCCACCCGGGAACAGCTCGCGGACGAGGACGCCCGCCGGGCCGCGAAGACACAGCAGGGCCGGCCGGACTGGCTCAAGCGGGTCCCCGACCTGCACGGCAAACCGGCGGCGCAACAGGATTGGTCGGTACACCTCGGATGACCACGGACGACACGACCCCCGCGAACCCGATTGCCGCGACCTCGACCCCCGAGACCCCGCCCTCGGTCCCGTCCGGGCAGCCGCACCGCGTGCAGATCGAGTACTGCACCCAGTGCCGCTGGCTGCCCCGCGCCTCCTGGCTCGCCCAGGAACTGCTCACCACCTTCGAGCAGGAACTGACCGAGCTGGCACTCAAGCCCGGCACCGGCGGCGTCTTCGTCGTACGTGTCGACGACGAGGTGGTCTGGGACCGCCGTGAGCAGGGTTTCCCCGAGCCGACGGCCGTGAAGCGCCTGGTACGCGACCGAGTGGCCCCGGAGAAGTCCCTGGGCCACTCGGAGCGGTAGTACCTGTCCGGGCCGGCGCTCAGCCGGTCAGCTGCTCGTACGCGGGCAGCGTCAGGAAGTCCGCGTAGTCCTCGTCGAGCGCGACCGTGAGCAGCAGGTCGTGCGCCTGCTGCCAGCGCCCGGCCGCGAAGGCCTCCTCGCCGATCTCGGCGCGGATGTCGGCCAGTTCGCGCGCCGCGATCTCGCGGGCCAGTTCGGGCGTCGCCTTCACGGACTCCCCGGCGTGCTCGAACTCCACGCCCGCGTTGATCCACTGCCAGATCTGCGAGCGCGAGATCTCCGCCGTGGCCGCGTCCTCCATCAGATTGAAGATGGCGACGGCACCGAGCCCGCGCAGCCACGCCTCGATGTAACGGATGCCGACCTGAACGGCGTTGACCAGCCCGTCGTACGTGGGACTGGCGTCGAGGGAGTCGACGGCGATCAGGTCGGCGGCCTTCACGTCGACCTCCTCGCGCAGCCGGTCCTTCTGGTTCGGCCGGTCGCCGAGCACGGCGTCGAAGGACGCCATCGCGATCGGCACGAGGTCCGGGTGGGCCACCCACGACCCGTCGAAACCGTCGCCCGCCTCCCGGTCCTTGTCCGCCTTGACCTTCTCGAAGGCGACCTTGTTGACCTCTTCGTCGCGCCGCGACGGGATGAACGCGGCCATGCCGCCGATCGCGTGCGCCCCGCGCTTGTGGCAGGTGCGGACGAGGAGTTCGGTGTACGCGCGCATGAACGGGGCGGTCATCGTCACCGCGTTGCGGTCCGGCAGGACGAACTTCCGCCCGCCGTCACGGAAGTTCTTCACGATGGAGAAGAGGTAGTCCCAGCGGCCCGCGTTCAACCCCGAGGCGTGGTCGCGCAGTTCGTAGAGGATCTCCTCCATCTCGTACGCCGCCGTGATCGTCTCGATCAGGACGGTCGCGCGGACGGTGCCCTGCGGGATGCCGACATGGTCCTGGGCGAAGACGAACACCTCGTTCCAGAGGCGGGCCTCCAGGTACGACTCCGTCTTCGGGAGATAGAAGTAGGGGCCCTTGCCGAGGTCGATGAGCCGCTGCGCGTTGTGGAAGAAGTACAGGCCGAAGTCGACGAGCGCGCCCGGGACCGGGGTGCCGTCGGCGTCGACGAGATGACGCTCGTCCAGGTGCCAGCCGCGCGGGCGCGTCACGACCGTCGCCAGTTCCTCCGGCGCCTTCAGCGCGTACGACTTGCCGGTGCGCTCGTCAGTGAAGTCGATCGAACGGGTGTAGGCGTCGATCAGGTTGACCTGGCCCAGGATCACGTTCTCCCAGGTCGGAGCGGAGGCGTCCTCGAAGTCCGCGAGCCACACCTTGGCACCCGAGTTGAGCGCGTTGATGGTCATCTTGCGGTCGGTGGGACCGGTGATCTCCACCCGGCGGTCGTTCAGGGCCTCGGGCGACGGGGCCACCCGCCAGGAGTCGTCCGCGCGGACGGCGGCCGTCTCGGGGAGGAAGTCGAGCGTGGAGGTACGGGCGATCTCGGCACGGCGCTCGCCGCGGCGGGCCAGGAGCTCGTCACGCCTGGGCGTGAACCGCCGGTGCAACTCGGCGACGAAGGCGAGGGCCGCGTCGGTCAGGACCTCCTCCTGCCGGGGCAGGGGCTCGGCGTCGACGAGGGCCAGCGGGGACGGCGCTGGTGCGGACATGAGCTGTCACTTCCTTCAGCGAACGTGGCACCGGGTGCCAGTCGACCGGGTTACGGCGGTGAACGCCCGTCGAGGGGCCGGGCGCTTCTGATCAGTGGATACTAGTTTCCTCATGGTGGAAGTTCAATGTTTTGTTGACGTCGAGACTCTCCGGATCGAGACAAGGCGGCGCTCAGTGCCATCCCGCTCACTCTAGGTACCGGGCGAGGTCCGCCGCCGTGTCGATGTCGTAGGGCCGCGCCACGTCCGCGCACTCGACCAGAGTGATCGCGTCCGCGTGCGCCTTCAGATAGGCGCGTGCCCCCTGGTCGCCGGTCGCAGTCGCGGCGATCCCCGCCCAGTGGTCGGCGCCGAGCAGGACGGGGTGGCCCCGCTTCCCCTCGTACGAGGCGGAGGCGAGCGTCGCGGGGGAGCGGAGGGCGGCCAGCAGCCGCGCCGTGGCCCGCGGTCCGATGCCCGGCTGGTCGACCAGGGACACCAGGGCGGCCGGGGCCCCCGTACCCCGCAGGGACTCCAGCCCGGCCCGCAGCGAGGACCCCATCCCCTCCTCCCACTCCGGGTTGTCCACCAGTACGCACCCGGCGAGGTCGGCCCGCTCCCGTACGGTGTCCGCCCGCGCTCCGAGGACCACATGGATCCGGGTGCAGCCGGCCTCGCGCAGCACCCCGGCCGCGTACTCCACCAGGGGGCGCCCGCGGTGTTCGAGGAGCGCCTTGGGCCGTCCGCCGAGGCGTCGGCCGCCGCCCGCGGCGAGCAGCAGTCCGGCCACCTGGCCGTCGTTGTCCGTCATTCCTCCTGCATACCTGACTCGCGGGCGGGATCAGGATGTCCGGGGCCTGAATTTCGGTCCGTGCGGTGGCGCCCACCGCACCGGGTGGCGTTTACTTGCCCGCGTCCCCGGCGCCCGACCGACGCCTCGGGGCGGTCGGGCGGGAGAGGTCGGGCCGTGTGCCGGGCGGCGGGCGGCGTGCCAGGGGGAGAGCTGTGTTGCGGAGCTTGGGACAGAGGTCAGTGACCGGCAGCGACGAAGATCCGAGAGTGGCGGAGTTGCGTGCCGCCGTGTCCAGACTGCGCCGCGAACTCGCCGCGCTCCCGGCCGAGTTCCCCGATCGCGGCATCGCGGAGGACGAACTCGCGGCGCTCGCCGCGATGGCCGTCGGCGGCCTCCCCGAGATCCCGCGCCTGCGCCGCTCGCTCCTGCTGGTCGCCGGTTCCATCGGCTCGGTCAGCGCGCTGGCGACCGGACTCGCCGCGGTACGCAGCGCGGTCGAGCTCTTCGGAGAGCCGCCGCGCCGGTAACTCCCGCGCGGGGCAGGCTGGTTGGGGACCGCTCAGGCCGCCGGGCCCGAGTTCGCCAGTGCCTCGGACAGCTCCACCGCGACCTGCTGCAGCACGGGCACGATCCGCTCGGTGGCCGTCTCCGTGACACGGCCGGCCGGTCCGGAGATGGAAATCGCCGCGGCCGTGGGGGAGTTGGGCACGGAGACCGCGAGACAGCGGACCCCGATCTCCTGCTCGTTGTCGTCCACCGCGTAACCGGCGCGGCGCACCTCTTCGAGCGCGTTCAGGAAGCCGTCCGGAGTCGTGATCGTCTTGTCCGTGGCGGCGGGCATGCCCGTACGGGACAGCAGGGCGCGCACCTCGTCGGCCGGGACGTGGGCCAGCAGCGCCTTGCCGACGCCGGTGGAGTGCGGCAGCACCCGGCGGCCCACCTCGGTGAACATCCGCATCGAGTGCTTCGACGGCACCTGTGCCACGTACACGATCTCGTCGCCGTCGAGCAGGGCCATGTTCGCCGTCTCGCCGGTCTCCTCGACCAGCCGGGCCAGATAGGGCCGGGCCCAGGTGCCGAGCAGCCGCGACGCGGACTCGCCGAGCCGGATCAGGCGCGGGCCGAGCGCATAGCGTCGATTGGTCTGCTGGCGTACGTAACCGCAGACCACGAGCGTGCGCATCAGGCGGTGGATGGTGGGCAGGGGCAGCCCGCTGCTCGCGGACAGCTCGCTCAGTCCGACCTCGCCACCCGCGTCCGCCATCCGCTCCAGCAGGTCGAAGGCGCGCTCTAGGGACTGGACGCCACCGCCGGCGGCAGCCGGCTTGGTGGCGACCTCGGCGGAGGCGTCGCTGGCGCTGGGCGTCGGCACGGGCGCGGTCCTTTCAGACGGGCAGGCAGGTGGGAAGCCTACCCGGCAGTTGGTTGACTGCACGGCTGCGTGAGATTAAGTTCTGCTCTACGGAAGTGTATTTCCGCTTGGTGGAAACGTCCAGTGGCTGACGTGTGCGGGGTCGGTGTCGAGGCCGGCTCTTGACGGCATGGGGTGCGGAGTGAAGACTCCTTCAACAGAACGTTGAATTTCGTTACGCGGAAGTTAACGGCGGCGGTGGACGTCCGGCACGAGGCTTCCGGTACGGGGCCTCCGATACGAGACGTCCGGCATGGAAAGGGGTCCCGGTGTCCGACGACGGCTTGGTCCAACTGGTCCTGCGCTCGACGCGCGTCATCACTCCGGAAGGGACGCGCGCGGCCTCGGTCGCCGTCTCCGCGGGACGGATCACGGCCGTGCTCGCGCACGACGCCGAGGTGCCCGCCGGGGCCCGGCTGGAGGACTTCGGTGACGACGTCCTGCTGCCCGGACTCGTCGACACCCACGTGCACGTCAACGATCCGGGCCGCACGGAGTGGGAGGGCTTCTGGACCGCCACGCGCGCCGCGGCGGCCGGCGGCATCACGACCCTGGTCGACATGCCCCTCAACTCCCTGCCGCCCACCACGACGGTCGGCCACCTCCGTACGAAGGAGGACGTCGCCCGTGCCAAGGCGCACATCGACGTCGGGTTCTGGGGCGGCGCCCTGCCCGACAACGTCAAGGATCTGCGGCCGCTGCACGACGCGGGCGTCTTCGGCTTCAAGGCGTTCCTGTCACCCTCCGGGGTCGACGAGTTCCCCGAGCTGGACCAGGACCAACTCGCCCAGTCCCTCGCGGAGATCGCCGGATTCGGCGGACTGCTGATCGTCCACGCCGAGGACCCGCACCACCTCGCGGCGGCCCCGCAGAAGAGCGGCCGCAAGTACGCCGACTTCCTGGCCTCGCGACCGCGCGACGCCGAGGACACCGCCATCGCGAACGTCATCGCCCAGGCCGGTCGCCTCGACGCCCGTGTCCACGTCCTGCACCTGTCGTCCAGCGACGCGCTCCCGCTGATCGCGGCAGCCAAGCGCGAGGGCGTACGGGTCACGGCGGAGACCTGTCCGCACTATCTGACACTCACCGCCGAGGAAGTCCCGGACGGGGCGAGCGAGTTCAAGTGCTGCCCGCCCATCCGCGAGGCCGCGAACCAGGACCTCCTGTGGCAGGCGCTGGCCGACGGCACGATCGACTGCGTGGTCACCGACCACTCGCCGTCCACGGCCGACCTGAAGACCGACGACTTCGCGACCGCGTGGGGCGGCATCTCCGGGCTCCAGCTCAGCCTGTCGGCCGTCTGGACGGAGGCCCGCAAGCGAGGGCACACCCTGGAGGACGTGGTCCGCTGGATGTCCTCGGGCACGGCGGAACTGGTCGGCCTCGACGACCGCAAGGGCGCCATCGAGGCGGGCCGCGACGCCGACTTCGCGGTCCTCGCGCCCGACGAGACGTTCACCGTCGACCCGGCGGCGCTCCAGCACCGCAACCGCGTCACCGCGTACGCGGGCCGGACCCTGTACGGCGTGGTCCGCTCCACCTGGCTGCGCGGTGAACGCGTGGTGTCCGACGGAGAGTTCACCGCACCGGCCGGCCAACTCCTCTCCCGCCGAAGGCAGTCACAGCCATAGACAGCCACAGCCACGGGCAGTCACACGCCGACGTCCCGCAACCGCCCCGCATCCGCGGCGGCCGACCCCGAAAGGAAGACCTGATCACGTGACCGAGCAGCAGCCCTCTCCGGCTCGTTTCACCGGCGACGCGAACCCCTACGGAGGCGGTGACCCGTACGCGGACCACCGCACCGCCGACTTCCCCTTCACCCGGTACGCCAACCTCGCGGACCGGCAGCTCGGCGCCGCGGTCGTCGCCGCCAACGACGAGTTCTTCGCCCACCGCGAGAACCTGCTGCTGCCCGAGCCGGCCGAGTTCGACCCCGAGCGCTTCGGGCACAAGGGCAAGGTCATGGACGGCTGGGAGACCCGCCGCCGACGCGGTACCTCCGCCGAGCATCCCTGGCCCACGGACGACGACCACGACTGGGCGCTCGTACGCCTCGGCGCCCCCGGAGTCGTGCACGGGATCGTCGTCGACACCGCCCACTTCCGCGGCAACTACCCGCAGGCGGTGTCCGTCGAAGGGACCTCGGTACCCGGCTCGCCGTCCCCCGAGGACCTCCTCGCGGACGACGTCAAGTGGACAACTCTCGTACCCCGTACGGAGGTCGGCGGCCACGCGGCCAACGGGTTCGCCGTCGACGCCGGACAACTCGTCACCCACCTCCGCGTCAACCAGCACCCGGACGGCGGCATCGCGCGCCTCCGCGTCCACGGCGAGGTCGTCCCCGACCCGCGGTGGCTGTCCGTCCTCGGCAGCTTCGACGTGGTCGCCCTGGAGAACGGCGGCCACGTGGAGGACGCCTCCAACCGCTTCTACTCGCCGCCCACCAACACCATCCAGCCCGGCCGCTCCCACAAGATGGACGACGGCTGGGAGACACGGCGGCGGCGCGACCGGGGCCACGATTGGATCCGCTACCAGCTCGTCGCACGGTCCGAGATCCGCGCGATCGAGATCGACACGGCGTATCTGAAGGGCAACTCCGCGGGCTGGGCATCGGTCTCCGTCCGCGACGGCGCGGACGGAGACTGGCAGGAAGCCCTGCCCCGAACCCGCCTCCAGCCCGACACGAACCACCGCTTCGTCCTCCCCACGGCGGCCGTGGGCACGCACGCGCGCGTGGACATCTATCCGGACGGCGGAATCTCGCGCCTGCGGCTGTTCGGGGCGCTGACGGAGGAGGGGGTGTCGGGGCTGACGGCCCGACACCGGCAGCTCGGCGGGTAGGGCTAGGGGGTTTTGCCTGCGGGTTCGGTGGGGGCGGGTCCGAAGGATTGCGCAGTTCCCCGCGCCCCTGGGTACCTCAGCGCGTCCGCTGCCTTTCAGCCCGTCCGGCGTTTGAGGACGAGCGCGGAGCGCGATACGGGGGCGAGGGGGCGCAGCCCCCATGCAGTGACCCGCTGCCAACACCAACTGCCCCCCCGGGGGGGACGGGACCTGCTCAGCCGGACTTCTGGCTCTCGGCCGCCGCGAACAGCGCGAACGACAGCACGAGCAGCGCGACGCTCCCGTAGATCTCGCGGCCGTCGAGAAAGTCGAGCCCCTGTACGAGGCCCCAGCCGCGCAGCCGGCCGGTGAGCTCGTGGACCAGGCCGACCCCGCCCTGCAGGAGGGCGATCACACCGAGAAACTCCAGAACCTGCTTCATACGAGGATGCTCGCCCCGCGGCCCCGGCGGATTCATCGGCCACGGGTCGCGCCGCACACGGCGGAAGTCCCGGTACGGCGCCCGGGATCGCGCCGAAAGTCTGACGTGTCCGCGACTTTGGTAGCGGACCGGGCGACGGAGGCGGCACCGGCGCGCATCGATGCGTAGATTGCCGACTGTGAGTGATATCGCGCCGCTGCCGAAGCCCCCGAACCCCCCGGTCCGCCGGTGGTTTCTGCCGTCGGCCGTCACCTCGGAGCTGGACCCGGAGAACACCGACCGCAAGGGCCGCCCCCGGCGCACCGCGCGGGACTGGGCCGTCGACTTCGCCTGTTTCCTGATCGCCGTCGGGGTGGGCCTGCTCGGCGCGGACCAGGCGGACGGCGACCCGAACATCCCGTACGCTCTGGAGGTCGTCGACCAGTTGCTCGGCGCGGTCGCCTGCGCGGCCGTCTGGCTGAGGCGGCGCTGGCCGCTCGGCCTCGCCATCGCGATGGTGCCGGTCTGCTTCGTCTCCAACACCGCGGGCGGCGCCGGACTGGTCGCCCTGTTCACGCTCGCCGTGCACCGCCCCTTCAAGTACGTCGCCTGGACGGGCGGCGCGCAGCTCGCCCTGCTGCCCTTCTTCTCCTGGTGGCGTCCCGACGCCGACCTCCCGTACTTGGCCGTCGTCGGACTCGGTGTGCTGCTGACCGGCGCGGTGGTCGGCTGGGGCATGCTCGCGCGCTCCAAGCGGCAGCTCATGCTGAGCCTGCGCGACCGCGCACGGCGTGCCGAGACCGAGGCGGCGCTGCGCGCCGAGCAGGCGCAGCGGCTGGCCCGGGAGGCGATCGCGCGCGAGATGCACGACGTCCTCGCCCATCGTCTGACCCTGCTCAGCGTGCACGCCGGAGCGCTGGAGATCCGCCCGGACGCCCCCCGGGCGGAGGTCGCGCGGGCCTCCGGGGTGATCCGTGAGAGCGCCCACGAGGCCCTGCAGGACCTGCGGGAGATCATCGGGGTGCTCCGGGCCTCCGGGGACGACGCCGACGAGTCGGGGCGGCCCCAGCCGACGTTCGGCGCGCTGGAGGGGCTGGTCTCCGAGAGCCGGGAGGCCGACATGAAGGTCACGCTCGACAACCGGGTCGTCGACGCGGCGACCATCCCCGCCTCGGTGGGCCGCACCACGTACCGGATCGCCCAGGAGTGCCTGACCAACGCCCGTAAGCACGCCCCCGGCGCGGAGGTCACGGTCACCGTGGCCGGGGCCCCGGGCACCGGTCTCACCGTCTCCGTACGCAATCCGCCGCCGCCCGGCGACGTTCCGGATGTCCCGGGTTCCGGCCAGGGGCTCATCGGCCTCACCGAGCGGGCCGCACTGGCGGGCGGACACCTGGAACACGGTCCCGAAGGGGACGGCGGCTTCCTGGTGCACGCGTGGCTGCCCTGGGGATGACGGATCACTACGGTGGGCGCATGAATCCGATCCGTCTCCTCCTCGTCGACGACGACCCGCTGGTCAGAGCCGGCCTGTCCTTCATGCTGGGCGGCGCCGACGACCTGGAGATCGTGGGGGAGGGCGCCGACGGCAGCGAGGTCGAGGCGCTCGTCGACCGCACGCGCCCCGATGTCGTCCTCATGGACATCAGGATGCCGACGGTGGACGGGCTCGTCGCCACGGAACGGCTCCGGGGCCGCGAGGAGGCTCCCCAGGTCATCGTCCTCACCACCTTCCACGCCGACGAACAGGTGCTGCGGGCGCTGCGGGCGGGTGCGGCCGGCTTCGTCCTCAAGGACACGCCGCCCGCGGAGATCCTGCACGCGGTGCGCCGGGTCGCGGCGGGTGATCCGGTGCTGTCGCCCGCCGTGACGAGGCAGTTGATGGAACAGGCCGCGGGGGCGGGGCCCGACACGCGGCGTGCGGGTGCGCGTACGCGGGTCGCCGCACTCAACGACCGTGAACGCGAGGTCGCCGTGGCGGTGGGGCGGGGGTGTTCGAACGCGGAGATCGCGGCGGGGCTGTTCATGAGCGTCGCCACGGTGAAGACGCACGTCTCCCGAATCCTCGCGAAGCTGAGCCTCAACAATCGCGTCCAGATCGCGCTACTGACGTACGACGCGGGCCTGTTGGACAACGACGCCGATGACCGCTGACGCGTGCGCGTTTCGTCACGGTCTGCGGGCCGACGGCGGCTGATCGCGCAGTTCCCCGCGCCCCTGAATGGTGCCGACCGGTTTGTTGTCTGCGGCCGGGTGGGGGCTGGCCGCGCAGTTCCCCGCGCCCCTTCGGCGGGGTCGCTTGCCCTGGGGTGAAAAGCTGGGGCGCAGCCCCGGTTTTCAGGGGCGCGGGGAACTGCGCGACCGGCCACGACGGCGTCGCAGCCGACCACGCACCCCACCTCCACCGCACCCCCCGACCCGCGGCCGATTGCCAGTCGATCAGTCCCGGCCGCCCGGGATCTCCGACAGCGGAACAGACCGGCGCCCGCGCCGAGACAACTCGCACGCCTCCGCGACCCGCAACGCGTGCAACGCCTCACGCCCGTCGCACGGATTCGCCCGTTCCCCCCGCACCACCTCGACGAACGCGTGCAGCTCAGCCTCGTACGCGGGCCCGAACCGTTCCAGGAACCCCGTCCACGGCTTGGTGGCCGCAGGCGGCCCCGCCGGCTCCGTGGAGGCGATCGGCGTACGGTCGTCGAGCCCGACCCCGATCTGGTCCAGCTCCCCGGCCAGCTCCATGCGGACGTCGTAACCCGCCCCGTTCAGCCGCGTCGCCGTGGCCGTCGCGAGCGTCCCGTCGTCCAGCGTGAGGACGGCCGCCGCCGTGTCGATGTCACCCGCCTCGCGGAACATCGCGGGCCCGGCGTCCGATCCCATCGCGTAGACCTCGGTGATCTCACGCCCGGTGACCCACCGCAGCATGTCGAAGTCGTGCACGAGGGTGTCCCGATACAGCCCGCCGGAGAGCGGCAGATGCTCGGCCGGCGGCGGCGACTGGTCCGAGGTCATGGCCCGTACGGTGTGCAGTCGGCCGAGCTGCCCCGACCGCACCACCTCCCGCGCGGCGGCGTACCCCGAGTCGAAGCGCCGCTGGAAGCCCATTTGCAGGATCGTTCCGGCGGCCTCGACCTCCGCGATGGCCGTGAGGGTGCCTGTCAGGTCGAGGGCGATGGGCTTCTCGCAGAACACGGGCAGTCCGGCGCGGGCTGCCCGACCGATCAGTTCGCCGTGTGCCGAGGTGGCCGCGGTGATGACCACGGCGTCCACCCCCCAGGTGAAGATTTCGTCCACGCCGGGTGCCGCGGTGGCACCTAAGCGGTCCGCGAGCCGGCGTGCTCGTGCGGGATCCGCGTCCGTGACGATGAGGGAGCCGCCCACCTCGCGGTGGCGGCTGAGGGCGGTCGCATGAAATGTACCGATACGACCCGTCCCGATGAGTCCGATGCGCATGCGACAAAGTTGAGGGCGAACCCTACACCCTGTCAACTCTTTGTCCGGACAATCGAACCTCACAACTTCCCGTCAACATGCACCGGAGCTACGCTCGGGCCCGTGCCCAAACCAGATGTGGACCCGACCACGCCGCTCCAGCTCAGCGTCGACCGGAACAGCCCGGTACCGCTGTACTTCCAGCTGGCCCAGCAACTCGAAGCGGCGATCGAGCGCGGTGCCCTCACCCCGGGCAGCCTGCTGGGCAACGAGATCGAGCTCGCCGGACGCCTCGGTCTGTCCCGCCCCACGGTCCGCCAGGCCATCCAGTCGCTGGTGGACAAGGGCCTCCTCGTACGCCGTCGGGGTGTCGGCACCCAGGTCGTCCACAGCCAGGTCAAGCGCCCCCTGGAACTCAGCAGCCTCTACGACGACCTGGAGGCGGCCGGTCAGCGTCCGGCGACCCGTGTCCTCGTCAACACCGTCGTCCCGGCGACGGCCGAGGTGGCGGCGGCCCTGTCGGTGGCGGAGGGCAGCGAGGTGCACCGGGTGGAGCGGCTGCGGCTGGCCCACGGCGACCCGATGGCGTACCTCTGCAACCATCTGCCGCCCGGCCTGCTCGACCTGGACAGCGCACAGTTGGAGGCCACCGGTCTGTACCGGCTGATGCGCGTCGCGGGCATCACCCTGCACAGCGCCCGCCAGTCCGTCGGCGCACGGGCCGCCACCGCCGTGGAGGCCGAGCGCCTCGACGAGTCCGCCGGCGCCCCGCTGCTCACCATGCAGCGCACCACCTTCGACGACACGGGCCGCGCCGTCGAGTTCGGCTCGCACACCTACCGCGCCTCGCGCTACTCCTTCGAGTTCCAGCTGCTCGTCCGCCCCTGAGCTGGTACGACTCCACGCACTCCCGCGCATGCCCGCGTGGCGGTGTCGACGGCCCCGCTGTCCGGAATCCTTCACTCCGTATCCGATACTTGGTTGTTTCATGTATCGGACATCAAGAAGGGCACGGCCTCGTGGCACGGTTTCGGACCTGGGTCAGCATCGCGGTGGCAGGGGCGCTGGGCGCATCCCTGGCCGGGTGCAGCAGCACCGGCGGCAAGCGCGCCGAGGACGCCCGCAAGGCGGCGTCGGCCCAGGGCGGGGGCGCGGTGAGCACGCCGCGCTGGACCGTCGCGATGATCACCCACTCGGGTGATGGCGACACCTTCTGGGACATCGTCCAGAACGGCGCCCAGCAGGCCGCCGACAAGGACAACATCAAGTTCCTGTACTCCCACGACGACGAGGGACAGCAGCAGGCGCAGCTCGTGGACGCAGCCGTGGACAAGGGCGTCGACGGCATCGTCGTCACCCTCGCCAAGCCCGACGCCATGAAGAGCGCGGTCGCGCGCGCCGTGAAGGCGGGCATCCCCGTGATCACCGTGAACTCGGGATCCGAGAAGTCCAAGGAGTTCGGCGCGCTCACCCACATCGGGCAGGACGAGACGATCGCCGGCGAGGCCGTCGGGGACGAGCTGAACAGGCGTGGCCGGAAAACGGCCCTCTGCGTCCTCCACGAACAGGGCAATGTCGGCCATGAGCAGCGCTGCGCGGGCGTGAAGAAGACCTTCGACGGCACCGTGCGGAACATCTACGTGGAGGGCACCGACATGTCGGCCGTCCAGTCCTCCATCGGCGCCAAGCTCCAGGCGGACACCGCGGTCGACGCCGTCGTCACCCTCGGCGCGCCCTACGCGGACACCGCGGTCAAGGCCAAGGAGGACGCGGGCAGCAAGGCCGAGATCGACACCTTCGACCTGAACGCCAAGGTCGCCGCCTCCCTCAAGGACGGCACCCTCGGCTTCGCCGTCGACCAGCAGCCGTACCTCCAGGGGTACGAGGCCGTGGACCTGCTCTGGCTGTACCGGTACAACGCCGACACCCTCGGCGGCGGACGCCCCGTCCTCACCGGCCCGCAGATCATCACCAAGGACCAGGCCGCAGAGCTGGAGAGCTACGCGGACCGGGGCACCCGATGACCGCGACGAACCCCACGCCTCCCACGCCCCCCGGGGGTTCCACGGGCTCCACCGCGGACGACCGGCTGCTGCGGACCTCGCCGCTGCACAGGCTGCTGGGCCGGCCCGAGCTGGGCTCGGTGGTCGGCGCGCTCGCCGTCTTCCTCTTCTTCGCGCTGATCGCGGACGGTTTCGTACGGGCCGCGGGGCTCAGCACCGTGCTGTACGCGGCCTCCACCATCGGCATCATGGCGGTGCCCGTCGCCCTGCTGATGATCGGCGGCGAGTTCGACCTGTCCGCCGGCGTCATGGTGACGTCGTCCGCGCTGATCTCGTCGATGTTCAGCTACCAGATGACCGCGAACGTCTGGGTGGGCGTCGGGGTCTCGCTCCTCGTCACCCTCGCGATCGGCTTCTTCAACGGGTTCATGCTCACCCGCACCAAGCTGCCCAGCTTCATCATCACGCTCGGCACCTTCCTCATGCTGACCGGGATGAACCTCGGCTTCACCAAGCTGATCAGCGGCACCGTCTCCACCAAGACGATCGCCGACATGGAGGGCTTCGCCTCCGCCAAGGCCCTCTTCGCGTCCGTCCTCACCGTCGGCGGCGTCGACTTCAAGGTCACCATCCTGTGGTGGCTGGGCCTGGTCGCCCTCGCCTCCTGGATCCTGCTGCGCACCCGCGTCGGCAACTGGATCTTCGCCGTCGGTGGCGGAAAGGAAGCGGCCCGCGCGGTGGGCGTACCCGTCGCCGCGACCAAAATCGGCCTCTACATGGGGGTGTCCTTCGCCGCCTGGATCGCCGGACAGCACCTGCTCTTCTCCTTCGACGCCGTGCAGTCGGGAGAGGGCGTCGGCAAGGAGCTGACGTACATCATCGCGGCCGTCATCGGCGGCTGCCTGATCACCGGCGGGTACGGCTCCGCCATCGGCTCGGCGGTCGGCGCGCTGATCTTCGGTATGACCGACAAGGGCATCGTGTTCGCCGAGTGGAATCCCGACTGGTTCAAGTTCTTCCTCGGGGCGATGCTGCTCCTCGCGACCCTGCTGAACGCCTGGGTCCGCAAGCGCGCGGAGGCCACGGCATGACGCAGCCCGCCACGACGACGTCCACCGGGCGCACGCCCCTGGTCGAGCTCGACGACGTCAGTAAGTACTACGGCAACATCCGCGCCCTGGAGGGTGTCTCGCTGGAGGTCCACGCGGGGGAGATCACCTGCGTCCTCGGCGACAACGGCGCCGGCAAGTCGACCCTGATCAAGATCATCGCGGGGCTCCACCAGCACGACGCGGGCACCTTCCGCATCGAGGGCGAGGACACCCGCCCGGCGTCCCCGCGGGAGGCCCTGGACCGCGGTATCGCCACGGTCTACCAGGACCTCGCCGTCGTCCCCCTGATGCCGGTCTGGCGCAACTTCTTCCTCGGCTCCGAGCCCCGCAAGGGGTCCGGCCCCTTCAAGCGCCTGGACGTCGACCTCATGCGCCGCACGACCCACGCGGAACTCCTGCGCATGGGCATCGACCTGCGGGACGTCGACCAGCCCATCGGCACCCTCTCGGGCGGCGAGCGCCAGTGCGTGGCGATCGCCCGGGCCGTCCACTTCGGCGCGAAGGTCCTCGTCCTCGACGAGCCCACCGCGGCGCTGGGCGTCAAACAGTCCGGTGTGGTCCTCAAATATGTGGCCGCCGCACGTGACGCGGGCCTGGGTGTCGTCTTGATCACCCACAACCCCCATCACGCGTACCTCGTCGGCAATCGCTTCGTCCTCCTCAAACGCGGCACCATGGTCGGCAACCACACCCGGGAAGAGATCACCCTGGACGAACTGACCCGCCAAATGGCGGGCGGCAACGAACTGGACGACCTCCGCCACGAACTGGAGGGCAGCGCCTCGTAGGGCGCCCCGGGTGGTGCCCCGCAGGGGGCGCGGGGCCGCGTCGATCTGCGGCTCCACCGCCTGGGCTCGCCCGGCCGGGGCCTCTTTCAGGGGCGCGGGGAACTGCGCGACCAGCCACGACGCTCCCGCAGGCAGCGAATCACCGGCACCACCCCAGGGCGCCCCGTGCGCGGCGAAGGACGCCGCCGTGCGGCCGAGCGGCAGCGTGGGGCAGAATCGGCGCGATGAGCACCTACCGCGACCTCGCCCTGCCCAGGGCGCTCGGCTCCGCCAGAGCCGCGGGCGCCCCCATCGGCTCCCGCCGTGCCACCGCCCTGCGCACCGTGGGCACGCGCGAGCGCCGTTCCCACCTGACGGCACCGCGCGTCCCCACCGTCGGCATCGACATCGGCGGCACGAAGGTGATGGCGGGCGTCGTGGACGCGGACGGCAACATCCTGGAGAAGGTCCGCACCGAGACCCCCGACAAGTCCAAGAGCCCCAAGGTCGTCGAGGACACCATCCTCGAACTGGTCCTGGACCTCTCCGACCGCCACGACGTGCACGCGGTCGGCATCGGCGCGGCCGGCTGGGTCGACGCGGAGCGCAACCGGGTCCTGTTCGCACCCCACCTCTCCTGGCGCAACGAACCCCTGCGGGACCGCCTGGCGGGCCGCCTCGCCGTCCCCGTCCTGGTGGACAACGACGCGAACGCCGCCGCCTGGGCGGAGTGGCGCTTCGGCGCGGGCCGCGGCGAGGACCACCTCGTCATGATCACGCTCGGCACCGGGATCGGCGGCGCGATCCTGGAGGACGGGCAGGTCAAGCGCGGCAAGTTCGGGGTGGCGGGCGAGTTCGGCCATATGCAGGTCGTGCCCGGCGGTCACCGCTGCCCGTGCGGCAACCGCGGCTGCTGGGAGCAGTACAGCTCCGGCAACGCCCTGGTCCGCGAGGCCCGCGAACTCGCCGCCGCCGACTCCCCGGTGGCCTACGGCATCATCGAGCACGTCAAGGGAAACATCGCCGAGATCACCGGCCCGATGATCACCGAGCTGGCCCGTGAGGGCGACGCGATGTGCATCGAGCTGCTCCAGGACATCGGCCAGTGGCTGGGCGTCGGCATCGCGAACCTCGCGGCGGCCCTCGACCCCTCCTGCTTCGTCATCGGCGGCGGCGTCAGCGCGGCCGACGACCTCCTGATCGGCCCCGCGCGCGACGCCTTCCGCCGCCATCTGACCGGCCGCGGCTACCGCCCCGAGGCCCGGATCGCCCGCGCCCAGCTCGGCCCCGAGGCCGGCATGGTCGGCGCCGCGGACCTGGCCCGCCTCGTGGCCCGCCGCTTCCGGCGCGCCAACCGGCGCCGCGTCGAGCGGTACGAGCGCTACGAGCGGTACGCCGAGTCGCGCCGCGAGGCGCAGGAGACGCTGTGATGACGGCCTCGCTGCCGCGCCAGGCCTCACCCCCGGACGAGCCGCCGCGCCCGCCCGAGGAGCCGGGCCACAGGATCCGCCGCCGCGCCCTGACCCTGCTGATCATCGTGCTGCTCATCGGTGTCCCGGCGGGCTATCTGGTGATCTCCGCCAACCAGAGCCGTGACAGCGGCAAGGACAAGGAGGCGAAGTACTCGGCGACCGGGCTCACCCCGGGCTGGCCCTCCCGGGTCCAGCGCCGCCTGTACCAGGTGCCCATCCCCGGCTACTCGGCCGAGGTCGCGTACTACGAGACGAACAACTGGAAGACCAGCCGTCTCTACGTCCAGTTCCTCACCAGCGACGAGGGCCTGGAGAAGTTCCTCAAGACCATCGGGACCAGCCTCGACGCCCTGGAGAAGGACGAACTCGCCATCAGCGCACGCGACCGGCGGGTCGTCGGCTGGGAGTTCACCGGGCCCGGTCCCTGGTCGGGCCTGAACCACGCACGGAAGAACCCGATGCCCACGCAGCACATCGTCGTGGACTGGGCGAAGCCCGGCCATCCCATGGTCTACGTGGTCTCCAGAACGACCCCCTGACCCACCCCGAAGCCACCGCGACCACGCCCCGACCACCTGCCCCTTCCGGCCGACGGGCCGCGTTGTCAGACCCGGCCCGTAGAGTCGAAGACGATCGATCCGACCGGGACGAGAGCGGGCGAGGGAGGTGGCCGGGAGCATGACCGCGGGGACGCGTACGAGTACGGGGACGGGTGAGGGGACGAGCACGGGGGAGCCCCGTGCCGAGGCCGGCCCCGGCGCCGGGCCGAAGCCCGAGGTCTCCCTCCGGCTGGCCGCGGTGTTCCTGCCCGCCCCGTTGCCCCGCGGCGGACGGATGGCCTTCTGGGACCCGGACGGCGACCTCCCGCTCCCCACACCGGACACCGAGCTGACGGTCGTACGACGGCACGGCACGGGGGCACGACGGCACGCGGTCCCCGCGCTGACCATGCCGGTCACCGAGGCCCTGCCACTTCTGGTGCGGGCCAGGAGCGACCCCGCCGCCCACCCCGCCACGGCCTGCTGGGGAGCCGCCGCCCTGCACGCGCTGCGGCTCGTTGCACGCGGCCGGCTGCTGCCCGGCCTGACCCCCGAAGGGGTCGACGCGTGGCGTGCGGGCCCCCTGGACCCGGACGACATCGCCCACCTCAGGGCGATCGCCGCGGCCCTCCCGTACGAGGGACACGCCGTCCCCCTGCCGGGCAGTGGCCCGCTCAGGCTGCCCGAGCCGGAAGCGCTGACACGCGCCTTCCTGGACGCGGTCGCCGACGCCCTGCCCCGCACCCCGGCCGCTCCGTACGCGGCGGGGAGGCCCTTCGCGGCGAGCGGGGCCCAGCGGCTGCCGGGCGCCCAGGACTGGGCGGCGGAGGTCGCCGCCGGCATGGACGCCGGGGTCCGCATCTCCCTGCGTCTCGACCTGTCCGCGGACGAGCTCTTCGACGACGGCGAGGGCGCGCGGCGGGCGGGCGCGGCCGTCGTCCAGGTGCACAGCCTCGCCGACCCCACTCTCGTCGTCGACGCGGCGGCCCTGTGGGCGGGCACCGCGGACGCCACGTTCGGCCCGCGCGCCCGGGTCGACGCGGCCCTGGCCGTGCGCCGCGCGGCCCGCGTCTGGCCGCCCCTGGACCGGCTGTCCGCGCAGGACGTGCCGGACGTACTGGCCCTGTCCGAGGACGAGCTGTCGGACCTGCTCGGTGTGGCGGCCACCCGCCTCGGCGCGGCTGGGGTCGCCGTGCACTGGCCGCGCGACCTCGCCCAGGACCTGAGCGCGGCGGCGGTCGTCCGCCCCGCGCCGGGCTCGGCCACGGACGGGACGGGCTTCTTCGAGAGTGAGGAACTGCTCCAGTTCCGCTGGCAGCTGGCCCTGGGCGGCGACCCGCTCAGCGAGGCGGAGATGGACGCCCTCGCCGAGGCGCACCGCCCCGTCGTCCGGCTGCGGGACCAGTGGGTGCTCGTCGACCCGGCCCTCGTCCGCAAGGCCCGCAAACGCGAACTGGGCCTGCTCGACCCGGTCGACGCCCTCTCCGCGGCCCTCAGCGGCAGTGTGGAGGTCGACGGGGAGAGCGTCGAGGCGGTGCCCGTCGGAGCGCTCGCCGCGCTGCGCGACCGCCTCACGGCCGGACTGCGCCCCGCCGAACCGCCGCCCGGCCTGCGGGCGACCCTCCGCGACTACCAGCTGCGCGGGCTGGCCTGGCTCGACCTCATGACCTCGCTCGGCCTGGGCGGCTGCCTCGCCGACGACATGGGACTCGGCAAGACCATCACCGTCATCGCCCTCCATCTGAAGCGGGCGCGTACCGAGCCGACCCTCGTCATCTGCCCCGCCTCGCTGCTCGGCAACTGGCAGCGGGAGATCGAGCGGTTCGCCCCCGGCGTGCCCGTGCGCCGTTTCCACGGACCGGAGCGCTCCCTGGCGGACATGGACGGAGGCTTCGTCCTGACCACCTACGGGACGATGCGTTCGACGGCACCGCGGCTCGCCGAGCAGACCTGGGGCATGGTCGTCGCGGACGAGGCCCAGCACGTCAAGAACCCGTACTCGGCGACGGCCAAGGCCCTGCGGACCATCTCCGCACCGGCCAGGGTCGCGCTGAGCGGCACACCGGTGGAGAACAACCTCTCCGAGCTGTGGGCCCTGCTCGACTGGACGACCCCGGGACTCCTCGGCCCCCTGAAGTCCTTCCGCGCCCGGCACGCGCGCGCCGTGGAGAACGGCGAGGACGAGGAGGCCGTGGCCCGCCTCGCCCGGCTGATCCGGCCCTTCCTCCTCCGGCGCAAGAAGTCCGACCCGGGCATCGTCCCCGAACTGCCGCCCAAGACGGAGACGGACCACCCCGTCCCCCTCAGCCGCGAACAGGCCTCCCTGTACGAGGCCGTGGTCCGCGAGTCGATGCTCGCCATCGAGACCACGCAGGGCATCGCCAGACGGGGCCTCGTCCTCAAGCTCCTCACCGCGCTCAAGCAGATCTGCGACCACCCCGCGCTGTATCTGAAGGAGGAGCCCGACGGGCTCCCCAGTGGCTCCGGAACGGCTCGACAGGCCGCCCGTTCCGGCAAACTGGCCCTGCTCGACGAGCTGTTGGACACGCTGCTCGCCGAGGACGGCTCGGCCCTCGTCTTCACCCAGTACGTGGGGATGGCCCGGCTGATCACGAACCACCTCACGGCACGCGCGGTCCCCGTCGAACTGCTCCACGGCGGCACGCCGGTGTTCGAGCGCGAACACATGGTGGACCGCTTCCAGAGCGGGGCGACGCCGATCCTGATCCTGTCGCTGAAGGCCGCCGGTACGGGTCTCAACCTCACGCGCGCGGGGCATGTCATCCACTTCGACCGCTGGTGGAACCCGGCCGTCGAGGAACAGGCCACCGACCGCGCCTACCGCATCGGCCAGACCCAGCCCGTCCAGGTGCACCGCCTCATCACCGAGGGCACCGTCGAGGACCGCATCGCCGACATGCTCGCCTCCAAGCGGGCCCTGGCGGACGCGATCCTCGGCTCCGGCGAGGCGTCCCTGACGGAACTGACCGACCGCGACCTGTCCGACCTGGTGTCACTGCGGAGGTCCACGTGATGTCTCCGACGGATCAGCCGGGTACGGACGGTGAGGGGACGGACGAGCGCCCGCCGGCGGCGTCGCCGGGTGCGTCCCGTGCGGAAAGCCGGGCCGCTGACGACAGGACGCCTCAAGCCGAGGCCCAGGCCCCCGCCCCCGCCCACGACGATGTGGCGTCTTCGGTGCACGGCTCCCGCCCGGCGGCCGAGGGGACGCGACCCGCCGACGCCGCCCGACGGGCCCTGCGGGAAGCCCGCCGAGCTGAAGCGACCTCGGACTCGGGCCTGGGCTCGGAATCGGGCTCAGGTCCGGGCTCGGGGGAGTCCTCCGTGGCTCCGGCCTCGAAAGCGCCCCCGGCAGCCGTGGAGCCACGCCGCCGAGCCGTCGACGGAACCGCGGCATCCGGGCCCCGCCCGGGCGACGCCGCGCGCGAGGCACTGCGGCGAGCGGTGAGCCGTACCGGCGGTGACACCGCCGCGGGGACCGAGGGCGGGGGAGGAGCACCGGGCTCCGTGGACACCCAGCAGCCGGAGGCCCGTGGCTCACGCCCGGCGTCCGAGGCGACGGCGACAGGGCTGCCCGACGCGGGGTCCGATGCGGCCTCCGTGTCCGATGCGATCGCCGAGCCGGAGGCGGTCGGCCGACCCGACGAGGTCTCCGCGCCGCCCGCGGCCGACCGGCCCGACGTTCCCTCCGAAGCCTCGCGGCCCGGCGACGTGGCCCGGGAGGCGCTGCGTGCCGCGCGCATCCAGGCGGAGCGGGAGCGAACTGCCGCGCAGGACAAGGGAGTCGGGGCGTCCAGGAAGCGGCGCGGGGGCGCCGCGGTCACCGCCCCCGGCTCTCGTCCGGCGCGTCCCACCGGTCCGAGCCGCGAGGCCGCGGCCCATGTACGGGAACTGGCCGAGATGCTGGGCAACAGCCTCGATCTGTCGTCCCGGCTGGAGAGGGAAGAGCGGGCGGACGAGTCCGGCACGGCCACGGAAGCCGGTTCCGAAGCCGGTGCCGACGCCGGCCCCCTCAGCTCCGAAGCCGCCCACCCCCACCCACATCCCCCTGCCGAGCCCGCCCCCGGCATCTTCGCCGTCCCCGGCAAGCCCCCGGCCCCCGCACAGCGCAGCGCCCCCGCAGCGGGTCGTTCCATGGCCGCCCCCGCCCGGGACGGTGAGCTGCGGCGTACGTTCCCGCCACCGAAGCGTGCGCGGCGTGAGGGGGGCGGGTTCGCCGAGACGTGGTGGGGCAACGCGTGGGTCGCCGCGCTGGAGGAGATGGCGCTCGACGCGGCGCGGCTCGGGCGGGGGAAGGCGTACGCGGGGGAGGGACACGTCGACGCGGTCACGGTCACGCCGGGGCTCGTGCTCGCCTATGTGCACGGGAGCCGTCCGCGGCCGTACCGCGTGCAGATCCGGATGCGTACGCTCTCGGACGACGACTGGGAGCGATTCCTCGGCGCCGCCGCCGAACGCCCGGCCCACATCGCCGCGTTGCTCGACAAGGAGCTGCCCCAGGCACTCGCCGACTGCGGGGTGGACCTGCTCCCCGGCCCCGGCGACCTGGTCCCGCGCTGCAGTTGCCCCGACTCCGGTCACCCCTGCAAGCACGCGGCGGCCCTCTGCTACCAGACCGCGCGGCTGCTGGACGAAGACCCGTTCGTGCTCCTCCTGTTGCGCGGCCGGGGCGAGCGCGAACTGCTGGACGAGCTGTCCCGGCGCAACGCCACGCTGGCCGCCCGTTCGGCCCGCGCCGCCGAGGAGCCGGCACTTCCCGGAGTTCCGGCGCGCGAGGCGGTCGAGCGCCGCGTACGGGCGGCCCTGCCGGCCCCGCTGCCGCCGCCCGCGCATCCCGAACAGCCCCCGGCCTACCCGGCGTCGCCCGGCGGGCCCGACCCGTTCGCGCTGGACCAGTTGGCCACCGACGCGGCCGCCCGCGCGCACGCGCTGCTCACCACCGGCCGCGACCCCCTGGCCGAGCTGACGCTCTGGCAGGACGCCGTCCGGCTCGCCGCCACCCGCCCGGGTTCCGGCCTCACCGCCACCACCCGCGCCCTCTACGCGGACCTGGCCACCGCCGCGCGTCGCACCCCGGGAGACCTGGCCCGCGCGGTCGCCGCATGGCGCCAGGGCGGGCTCGAAGGGCTCGCCGTCCTCGAAGAGGCCTGGGACCCTCCGGCGGGCCGTTTCGACCGGGCCCGCCCCCTCCTCCTCGCGGCCGACTTCCCCGCCTTCCGTCCCTGGCACAACCACCTCACGCACCCCCACGGCCACATACAGCTCCGTCTGGGCCACGACGGCCTCTGGTACGCGTACGAGTCGGAACCGGGCCACGACGACTGGTGGCCCCGCGGCACCCCCGACCTGGACCCGGTCGGCGCCCTCACCGGCCTGGGCTCGCCGACCGACGTCTGAGCGCGCCCGACTCCCGCGATTCACCGGCGAGTCGGCGCGTGGCCTCGTACCATGGCGCCCATGATCCTCAGCCGGTGCCGCCCTGCTCCGCGGTTCAGCGTGCGTACGCCGCACGGCTGTTGTTGATCTTCACCGAGCCCGTAACCGCGCTCCCGGCCGCACTTCTCCTCCTGCGGCCCACCTCCACCCCCAGGCCCGAGGGCCCGGCGAGTTATGCCGTACCCGCGGGCCCGCGGTCACCCCACCGCCTCCGCACCCGTGCCCGTGAACCCCCGACAGGCAGGAGCCCACCCATGTCTCGTACCGACTCGCGTACCGACTCCCGTACCGGCACGCGCGATGAAGAGTCCGTCTACGACCGTCGCAGACTCCGTCAGTGGCTCACGGGCGAGGCCAGGGCCGACGGCATCGAGCGACGCGACATGCTCCGCCTGCTGGCCGCCACCGGACTGGCCACCACAACCACCGCGGCCACCGCCGGTTTCGCCGCACCCGCCGTGGCCGCTCCCGGGACAGCCGCCGCGACCACCGACCGCGCGTCCGCCGCCGCCGTCCCCGGGATAGTCAAGCCGCTTCCCGACGTCTGGTTCACCGCGCGCGGTACGAACGCCGAGACCAGGTTCGAGGCACTGGCGGGCACCGGCCACCACACCCCCACGGACCGCTTCTTCGTCCGCAACCACACCGCCACCCCCGTCCTGGACGCGAACGCCTGGAGTGTCACCGTCTGGGGAGACGGCCTCGCGGGCGGCGGGTCCGCCGAGTTCACGCTCGACGACCTCAAGTGCCTGCCCGCCACCACCCGCAGCGCGTTCGTGGAGTGCGCGGGCAACGGCCGCAGCTTCTTCACGACACAGCAGGGCCAGACCGTGTCCGGCACGGCGTGGACCCTGGGCGCGATCGGCGTGGCCCGCTGGCGCGGGGTACGGCTCGGCGAGGTGCTGCGCCGCGCCGGGCTGAGCCGCGGCGCCGTGGACGTCCTGCCCCGCGGCCTGGACGCCGACTACGTCACGGCGGACGGCACGAACCTCGGCCGCGTCCGCCGCCCGCTGCCCCTGTCGAAGGCCCTGGACGACGTGCTGCTCGCGTACGAGATGAACGGCGAGCCGCTCCCGCCGGACCACGGCGGTCCCGTACGGGTTCTCGTGCCGTCCTGGATCGGGATCGCGTCGATCAAGTGGGTCGGTGACATCGAGGTCTCCGCCCAGCCGCTGTACTCCCCGTGGAACACCGACTTCTACCGGCTGTTCGGCGACGCGTACCCGGCGGGCGGCAGCGCCCCGCTCAGCCGTCAGACGCTCAAGTCGGCCTTCGAACTCCCATGGAACGCAAGCGTGGAGGCCGCCGCCGAGCACCGGCTCACCGGCCGTTCGTGGTCGGGCGCGGGCGCCGTGGCGCGCGTCGACGTGAGCACCGACGGCGGTTCGAGCTGGCGGCGCGCCCGTCTGCACGACGCCCCGCGCCGCGCCGACTGGGTCCGCTGGTCCGCCGACTGGCGTCCGGCGACCCCGGGAACGTACACACTCCTGGCCCGTGCGACCGACACCACGGGCCGCACCCAGCCGCAGACCACCGTCCACAACACCCAGGGCTATCTCTTCGACGCGGTCGTCCGGCACCCGGTCCGGGCGGTGTGACCCGCGCCCCGCGACGCCCACCTCCACGGGGAGCCCCGGCCGTCGCCCCGAGCCCCTGAAGGTTCGTAGGGTCCATCTGTACGATGACGCGCGGTGCGGCCGGGGTCCCTTGCCACCCGGCTGCCCCTCGGCGAGTTGTGAAGGCCGGTGCGGAGGATCTTCGCGAGGCTGCCACAACGTGGGACGCCTTGCACGGGGATCCGACCCAAGTGCGTGAGAAATCGTGAGATGTGGGAGCGTGAGTCGGGTGAGCGACGCACAGACCAACACCCTTCAATACCGCTTTGACGGGCCGGAAGACGCACCTGTCCTGATCTTGGGTCCCTCACTGGGCACCACCTGGCACATGTGGGACCGGCAGGTCCCGGAGCTGGCCAAGCAGTGGCGGGTCTTCCGCTACGACCTGCCCGGTCACGGCGGCGCACCCGCGCACCCGACCGGCTCGGTCACCGAGCTCGCCGAACGGCTGCTCGCCACCCTCGACGGGCTCGGCGTCCAGCGGTTCGGCTACGCGGGCTGCGCGCTCGGCGGAGCCGTGGGGGCCGAGCTGGCGCTGCGCCGCCCCGAGCGCCTCGCCTCGCTCACGCTGATCGCGGCCTCCCCGCGCTTCGGCACGGCCGACGAGTTCCGGCAGCGCGGTGTGATCGTCCGGTCGAACGGCCTGGACCCCATCGCGCGGTCGTCCCCCGAGCGCTGGTTCACGACCGGGTTCGCCGCGGCACAGCCCGCGATCACCGAGTGGGCCGTCCAGATGGTCCGCACCACCGACCCGGGCTGCTACATCGCCGCCTGCGAGGCGCTCGCCGCGTTCGACATCCGTGCCGACCTCGGCCGCATCGGTGTGCCCACGCTCGTCCTGGTCGGTTCGGACGACCAGGTGACCGGCCCCGCCGAAGCCCGCACCCTGGTCGCCGGGATACCCGACGCCCGCCTCGCGGTCGTGCCCGGCGCCTCCCACCTGGTCCCCGTGGAGCAGCCGGCGGCGGTCACGGACCTCCTCGTACGGCACTTCTCCACGGCCTGGCAGCAGCCCGCCTACGACTCGTCGACCGGGCAGATGTCGGTCGTGGTCCCGCAGGCGAGCCCGGTGCTCTCCGTGCCGCAGCAGGCGTCACCCGTCGCCGAGATCGCCCCGGCCCCGCAGCCCGAGGCGCTGCTGGGCAGGTCCGATCCGTACGACGCGGGCCTCAAGGTCCGCCGTGAGGTGCTCGGGGACGCCCATGTGGACCGGGCGCTGGCCCAGGCCGACGAGTTTTCCGGGGACTTCCAGGAGTTCATCACGCGCTACGCGTGGGGCGAGATCTGGGACCGGCCGGGCCTCGACCGGCGCTCGCGCAGCTGCGTCACCCTCACCGCCCTGGTCGCGGGCGGCCACCTCGACGAGCTGGCCTTCCACACCCGGGCCGCCCTCCGCAACGGGCTCACCCCCGTGGAGATCAAGGAGGTACTCCTCCAGGCGGCCGTCTACTGCGGCGTACCGGCCGCGAACAGCGCCTTCAAGGTGGCCCAGCAGGTCATCCGCGAGGAGACCACTCCGCAGGAGTGAGCGGCGGGAAAGGGCCCCCTCGGGTGGGCCCGCGCCGACGGGCGGAGGCAGGATGGAAGGCATGAAGTTCACAAAGAAGTCGCACGCCTGCGTCCGCCTGGAGAAGGACGGCCGCACACTCGTCATCGATCCCGGGGTCTTCAGCGAGGAGGACGCCGCGGTCGGCGCGGACGCGATCCTCGTCACGCACGAGCACCCCGACCACTTCAGCGAAGGGCACCTGCGGGCCGGTCTCGACGCCAACCCGCAGGCGGAGATCTGGACCCTGAAGTCGGTCGCCGACCAGCTCTCGGCCGCGTTCCCGGGCCGGGTGCACACCGTCGGGCACGGCGACACGTTCACCGCCGCGGGCTTCGACGTACAGGTCCACGGCGAACTGCACGCCGTGATCCACCCGGACATCCCGCGCATCACGAACGTCGGCTACCTCGTCGACGGCGGGCGCGTCTTCCACCCCGGCGACGCGCTCACCCTTCCCGACCACCCGGTCGAGACGCTGCTGCTGCCCGTGCAGGCCCCCTGGAGCAAGATCTCCGAGGTCATCGACTACGTCAGGGAGGTCAAGCCGCAGCGCGCGTACGACATCCACGACGCCCTGCTCACGGACCTCGCGCGCCCCGCCTACGACCGTCAGATCGGCACCCTGGGCGGCTCCGAGCACCTGCGTCTGGCCCCGGGCGAGACCGCCGACCTCTGAGTGGCCGATCTCCGACTGTCGGAGGCGCCCGGTAGGTTGTGGGGCATGCGTATCGCCACCTGGAACGTGAACTCGATCACCGCCCGTCTCCCGAGGCTGCTGGCCTGGCTGGAGAGCAGCGGCACGGACGTGCTGTGCATCCAGGAGACGAAGACCACCGCCGAGCAGTTCCCCACCGAGGAGCTGCGCGAGCTGGGCTACGAGTCGGCGGTGAACGCGACCGGGCGGTGGAACGGCGTGGCGGTGGTGTCCCGGGTGGGCCTGGAGGACATCGTGCGGGGCCTGCCCGGCGACCCGGGCTACGAGGGCGTCGAGGAGCCCCGCGCGGTCTCCGCGACCTGCGGGCCGGTCCGCGTCTGGTCGGTCTACGTGCCCAACGGCCGCGAGGTGGACCACCCGCACTACGCGTACAAGCTCCAGTGGTTCGAGGCCCTGAAGGCGGCCGTCGCGGGCGACGCGGCCGGCAGCCGCCCCTTCGCGGTGATGGGCGACTACAACGTGGCTCCGACGGACGACGACGTCTTCGACCGGGCCGTCTTCGAGGGCTCCACGCACGTCACGGAGCCCGAGCGCGCCGCGCTCACCGCCCTGCGCGGCACGGGCCTCACGGACGTGGTCCCGCGCCCCCTGAAGTACGACCACCCGTTCACGTACTGGGACTACCGCCAGCTCGGCTTCCCCAAGAACCGGGGCATGCGCATCGACCTGGTCTACGGCAACGCCCCCTTCACCAAGGCGGTGACCGACTCCTACGTGGACCGCGAGGAACGCAAGGGCAAGGGCGCCTCGGACCACGCCCCGGTGGTAGTGGACCTGGACGTATAGCCCCGCAAGGGGCGCGGGGAACTGCGCGCCCAGCCACATCGGACCCGCACCGGACACACGACCCAAGCCCCGTAAGGGGCGCGGGGAACTGCGCGACCAGCCACATCCGGCCCGCACCCGAACAGCGACCGGACCTGCCCAAAATCCGCCCCGCCCCAAAGAACCCCCTACAACAACCCCAGATCCACGGACGAAGCCAGCGCAGCGAGCCCCGCATCGCCAGGGTGCAGATGGTCTCCACTGTCATAGACAGGAAGAAGCCGCGCAGGATCCCCCGGATCCCGCAACACCGCGTCGAAGTCGAGCACCCCGTCGAACCCGGCATCGGCCGCCCCGGACCGGATCCACCGGTTCACAGCACTCCGCTGGGCATCGACATCGGCGGTGCACCGAGCCTCGCCCTCACAGGGCACGATCGTCGCGGCCAGCACCCGCAGCCCCCGCCCGTGCGCCCGCTCGGCGACCTCCTTCAGCCCCTCCACGACCTGCTCGGCACCGGCGCCCCAGCGGACGTCGTTGATCCCCTGGAAGACGACGACCGTACGCGCCGACGTCTGTGCGAGGACATCCCGGTCGAGGCGGTGCAGCGCGCTCACCCCGCCCGTGTCGGTGGAGACACCGTCACCGACGTACCGGTCCGTGACCACACGATTCGCCGAGATCCCCTGGTTGAGCACCCCATAGTGCGGCACCACATTCTGCTCCCGGAGCCGGTCGGCCAGCAGATCGGGCCAGCGCCGGTTCGCGTCGCGCGTCGACTTCTCGCCGTCGGTGATCGAGTCCCCGAGCACCACGACGGACCCCGGCCCGCCGTCTGCACCGCCGCCTGACCCACCGCCCGGTTCGTCACTCACGTCGACACCGGTCAGCAGCGGCCAGTTGAGGATCGTCGAGGTGTATGCGTCCGGGGCGGTGTCGCCGGCGTGGTCACCGGGCTCGCTGACGTACGACTGCTGCACGGCCAGGCTGTGCACGGGCGCCGCCGCCACCGTTCCGGGCAGGTGGAAGCTCACGAGGAGGTTGCTGTCCGCGGGCACGTCGAAGCCCAGCGGATCGCTGAACGCCTGCGCCCCCGCGGGGATCCCGGTGCCCGCGGAGCCCCCGAAGGACAGCGGCACGGGAGCGCCGCGCGGGCTCGCCCCGGACGCCTGCACCGCCACCGTCGCGCTCCCGATCCGTACGGGCGTGGCCGCGAAGGTGTTGTCGAGCCGGATCCGTACCCGTGGCCCGCCCGCCGAGGTGTGCACCACCAGCCGCAGTGTCCGGTCGGTCCAGGGCCCGACGGCCGGGTAGCCGGAGGTCGACGCGGCCCAACTGCCCGTCCAGCCGAGGCTGTCGGAGCGTACCGACAGGGCGAACACATGCAGGTCGTCGTTGTCCGGCAGGTCCACGGAGTCCACCGCGCGCCCTCGGACGAGCGGCACGGTCACCACGTACAGCCGTGCCTTCTCGGCGAGTTGGCCGTCGGGGGTGTTGACGTGGGGCAGGGCCACGGCCTTGGTGGCGAGCGGGCCGCCGCGCCAGTCCGACGCGCTCAGCCGGTACGAGGAACTGGACCCGTCGAGGTACCGCACCACGCCCGTGCCGCTCTCCTCGCCGCCGCCCGTGCCCGCGACCAGGAAGGCGAGCGCGTCACCGTGGCCGCGTACCCGTACGGACTGGCCGTCGGCGCGTACGTTGTCGGGCCGGCCCGGGGTCCGGCGGGGCCAGGTCAGCCGGGCGCCCTGGACGGTGAGTGCGCGTCCCGGTGTCCAGCCGGCGGCGGTGAGGTCCCGCGCCGACAGGGAACGGCCCGAGCCGTCGAAGTCCGCCTGGGCGGGCCGGGCGTCGTCGCTCACGGCCGTGTTGTCGAAGTGCCGCTCCAGGGGCAGCGGGCGCTCCTTGACCTCCGGAGCGGCCGTCGCACGGACCACCTCCACCGGAGCGACCGCGTCCGCCGCAGGGACCGCGTCCGCCGCAGGGACCGCGGCCGTCGCCGGGACCGCGGCCGTCAGCACTGACAGCAGGGTCAGGGCAACGGTGGTACTCCACACGCGTCGGCGCACACCGACTCCTCCCGCTCAGGATGCACCGTGAAGCTAAGGAGACGACGTGGTCCCGTCAATGAGGCAGGCGCGAACTGCGTGCGAACTCCCTGGGAACAGGCATTCCGCGCGCCCTGTGGTGCGGTGGGCGATATGGATGAAAGGCTGGGTGTATGAACATCCCTTTCCTGGGCAACTGGCGCAAGAAGCGGGGCCCCGCCCATGGGGTCGCGGTGTTCTCGGACAGCGAGAGCGACCACGAGGGGGTGGCCGAACTGCTCTCCGAATGTGAACTGCTCCGCTCCCAGGCCCATCAGGCGGGGATCGAACTGGACGACACCGTCGCCTCGTTGGAGGCACTCGACCAACTGCTGCCACGCTGGCGCGACGACGAGGAGAGCCTGCCCTGGCTCGGCAACGACGCCGGCCTCTACCTCGGCACGGTCATCGTGCGTACGGTGCCCGGCGCGCTCTGGGAGGTGTGGCCCAACGGTCAGCCGGTGGTGCGGCTGGTGTCGGGCCGGGAGATCGACGTGGTCGTGTCGGGCCGTGAATGGGCGGCCAGCGGAGTTCCCGAACTCTCTCAGCTGTACGCCGAGGTCGCGGAAGCGTGAAGCCCTGGCCCGTACTGGCGAAGTAAATACGGCTAATGCCCGAAAAGTGCGTGTCGTGTATTAAGTCCATCCTCGTCTGGATAGTTTGCCGCAATCGCGACACTGCTGAGAGTGGGTAGGGCTGAGCATGGCCGTCGATCCGTTGATCGAGCTGCGTCACGTCAACAAGTACTTCGGGGAGCTGCATGTCCTGCAGGACATCGACCTCACCGTCGGCAAGGGGGAGGTGGTCGTGGTCATCGGCCCCTCGGGGTCGGGCAAGTCGACCCTCTGCAGGGCGATCAACCGTCTGGAGCCCATCGGGTCGGGTGAGATCAGGCTGGACGGACAGCCGCTGGCCGAGGAGGGCAGGGAACTCGCGAAACTCCGCGCCGAGGTCGGGATGGTCTTCCAGTCCTTCAACCTCTTCGCGCACAAGACGGTCCTTCAGAACGTCTCCCTGGGGCAGATGAAGGTACGAGGCCGCAAGAGGGACCAGGCCGACAAGCGCTCGCTCGAACTCCTCGACAGGGTGGGACTAGCCTCGCAGGCGCCGAAGTACCCGGCGCAGCTCTCCGGCGGTCAGCAGCAGCGCGTGGCCATCGCCCGCGCCCTCGCGATGGATCCCAAGGCCCTCCTGTTCGACGAGCCGACCTCGGCGCTCGACCCGGAGATGATCAACGAGGTTCTGGAGGTCATGCAACAGCTCGCGCGCGACGGTATGACGATGGTGGTCGTCACCCACGAGATGGGCTTCGCGCGTTCGGCGGCCAATCGGGTCGTCTTCATGGCCGACGGCCGCATCGTCGAGGACCGCACCCCCGAGGAGTTCTTCACCGACCCACGCAGCGACCGTGCCAAGGATTTTCTCTCCAAGATCCTCACACACTGAGCGGGGGAGCGTGATCATGACCCGTACGGCACGTGCGGCACGTGTACGCCCTGAACCCGCGTCGGTTCCGCGCCTCGGCGCCGGTGAGGGCTTCCGCCAGGCCGGGGGACGGGCCGCGCCCGGTCTCGACTACGCTTTGTCGTTCATCCCCGCGGTGACAGAGGCTGTCGAAGGCGCCTCGGCCGACCCAGGGACGCTGCTGCCGGGCACGCGGTAGCGAGGGGCAATGGCCCGTCCGGCGGCAGCCGGGGATCACTGCTCACGCAGCGGGACCGACATGTACGTCGGCCGCTGGTGAGAAGAAGGTCAGCTGCGCCGGTCGGGTTGTGCTCCCCTCGCCACCGCCCTACTGCCCGGCACGATGGGTGGTGGTCCGGGTGGCCCCCTCGGGCAGGGGCGTCTGCGCGGCGCGGGTGACGTCCGCGACCAGCTCGACGACATCCGGCCCGTACGCCTGGGAGTTCACGACCTTCAGAAGGAGCGCGAAGGAGCTGTTGCCGTGCTTGCGGTACAGCCGCTCGTGGTTGCGGGCCAGATAGCGGGTCGCCGCCTGGTTGGTGATCGCGCGCTGCCCGCAGAAGAGGAACACGGGCCTGCCGAGGCCCGGCTGCCCGGCGGTGAGCCGCGCGAGCAGGACGTACTCGGCCACCCCGGGCTGCATACGGTGGCGATCGCTGCCTATCTGGAACGCCAGACGGTCCGGACCCGGCTCCGGATCGACGTTCACCCGCACACCCGGCAGCATGGCCTGCATATGGGCGGCCATCCGGCGGTTGGACCCCGGGCCGCCGACACAGAACTCCGTGCGCTCCCCGAAGCCCTGCCGGGCCGCGTCCTGGGTGATCACGTCGGCGTGCGCGTTGCAGTCCTTGATGAGCGCGGACAGCTCCAGCAGCGCGAACACGTCGTAGCGGTGCACGGCCAGGTCGGGGCTGCCGGCGTCGCGGTTGACCACGAGCAGCGACTCGGAGTGGTCGGGCAGCCCGAAGAAGACCTGCTTGCGGCGGAGCCTGCGCTTCCACAGGTAGGTCCGGGCGAGCCAGCCCAGCGAGGCGCTGAGGCCCGCCGCGACCACTCCGAGGACGATGTTGCGCACGTCGTCAGTCATGGGCGCGCATGTTAGCGGGCAAGCGCATCCGTGTTCGAGAGGCGCCTGACGCGGCCATGCCGAGGAAGTTACGCTGCGCAGGGAATCGCTGACTGGAGGTACTGATGGGGCGCTCGGTCGCGCGGAGACTTGCTGTGCTGGCGGTGTCGGCCGCTGTGGTGTCGGTGGGGGCGGCACCGCCCTCCTCGGGGACCGGCGGGAGCGGTTCAGGACCGGCCGGGAAGGTGCCGGTGGCCGTCGGCTACGGCGGAGCCGTCGCGAGCGTCGACGCGGACGCCTCGGCCGCCGGGGTGGAGATCCTCCGCGAGGGCGGCAACGCGGTGGACGCGGCCGTCGCCACGGCGGCGGCCCTCGGCGTCACCGAGCCGTACTCGTCGGGCATCGGCGGAGGCGGCTACTTCGTCTACTACGACGCCAAGTCCCGTACGGTGCATACGATCGACGGGCGGGAGACGGCGCCCCTGACGGCCGACTCGGGGCTCTTCCTGGAGAACGGGCAGCCGATCCCGTTCGCGGACGCGGTGACCAGCGGCCTGGGCGTGGGCACGCCCGGTACACCGGCCACCTGGCAGACGGCGCTGGACAGTTGGGGCAGCAAGCGGCTCGGGCCGCTGCTGGAGCCCGCGGAGCGGCTGGCACGGGACGGGTTCACCGTCGACGCCACGTTCCGCTCGCAGACCGAGTCCAACGAGGCCCGGTTCAGGAACTTCCCCGACACGGCCGACCTGTTCCTGCCGGGCGGCGCGCTGCCGGTGGTCGGCTCGACGTTCAAGAACCCCGATCTGGCGCGTACCTACCGGGAGTTGGGCCGCAAGGGCGTGGACGCCCTGTACCGCGGCGAACTGGCCGAGGACATCGTCGACACGGTCAACGAGCCGCCGGTGGACCCCGCTTCGGGATACGACGCCCGCCCCGGCGACCTGACGCTGAAGGACCTGGCGAAGTACCGGGCGAAGCGGCAGGCGCCCACGAAGACCTCGTACCGCGGTCTGGGCGTCTACTCCATCGCGCCCTCCTCCTCCGGTGGCACCACGGTCGGTGAGGCGCTCAACATCCTTGAGAACACCGACCTTTCGAAGGCCTCCGACGTCCAGTACCTGCACCGGTACATCGAGGCGAGCCGGATCGCCTTCGCGGACCGGGGCCGCTGGGTCGGCGACCCCGCCTTCGAGGACGTACCGACGAAGGAACTGCTGTCGCAGCGGTTCGCCGACTCGCGCGAGTGCCTGATCAAGGACGACGCGGTGCTCACCAGCCCGCTGGCGCCGGGCGACCCGCGCGACCCGGCGGCGTGCGCGACCGGGGGCAAGGCCGCGCCGACGACGTACGAGGGCGAGAACACGACCCATCTGACGGCGGCCGACAAGTGGGGCAACGTCGTCGCCTACACGCTCACCATCGAGCAGACCGGCGGCAGCGGGATCACCGTCCCGGACCGCGGGTTCCTCCTCAACAACGAGCTGACCGACTTCTCCTTCGCCCCGGCGAGCCCGGCCGTGCACGACCCGAACCTGCCCGGGCCCGGCAAGCGTCCGCGCTCGTCGATCTCGCCGACGATCGTGCTCGACCGCCACGCGAAGCCGGTGGTGGCGCTCGGCTCACCCGGTGGCGCGACCATCGTCACGACCGTGCTGCAGACGCTGACGGGCTTCCTCGACCGGGGCCTGCCGCTCGTCGACGCGATCGCCGCCCCGCGGGCCAGCCAGCGCAACCAGACGACCACCGAGCTCGAACCGGGCCTGTGGAACAGCCCGCTGAGGACCCAGCTGGAAGGCATCGGCCACGGTTTCCGCCAGAACCCGGAGATCGGCGCGGCGACGGGCGTCCAGCGCCTCCCGAACGGCAAGTGGCTGGCAGCCGCGGAGACCGTACGCAGGGGCGGCGGCTCGGCGATGGTGGTGAAACCGGCGCCCTAGGGCCTGTCTGAGCAATTCCCGTCGTCGCCCGGAGGGCGGGAATTGTCAGAC
>NZ_JBHXTO010000055.1:0-52347 GCF_042677425.1 Streptomyces sp. NPDC127119
GGGCTGCCGACGAGGGTCATGGCGATGTCGAGGCGGCGTTTCATGCCGCCGGAGTAGGTGGAGGCGGGCTTCTTGGCGGCCTCGGCGAGGTCGAAGCGTTCAAGCAGCTCGGCGGCGATGCGCCGCCCCTCCTTCTTCGGCAGGTGGTGCAGGTCCGCCATGAGCAGCATGTTCTCCTCGCCGGTGATCAGGCCGTCGACGGCGGAGAACTGCCCGGTGACACCGATTCCGGCCCGCACGGCCTGCGGGGCGGCGCCGAGGTCGTGGCCGCCGACGCGGAGCGCGCCGGAGACGGGGTCGGGGGAGACGAGGGTGGAGAGGATGTTGACGACGGTGGTCTTGCCGGCCCCGTTCGGGCCGAGCAGGGAGAAGATCGTTCCTTCGGGGACGACCAGGTCGATGCCGTCGAGCACGACCTGGTCGCCGTAGGACTTGCGCAGCCCGTGCGCCGCGATGGCCGGGTCGGTCATGAGGAATGCTCCTTCGGGAACTGCGGATCGGGGACTGCGGGACGCGAACTGTGAGGTGTGGCCCGTGAGCCGTGCGGGCTGTACGGGCTGGGGGTCAGAGGCTGCGGGCGGTGATGTCGCCGTACGACGTGGTCGCGCGAATGTTCAGAGCGGCGGCGGCGCCGTCGGAGTTCTTGAGCGCGTTGTCGATCCGGCCGAAGCCGGTACCGGCGTCCAGGGAGGCGGACACCCCGCGTGCGGCGCCGACCGACACCTCGCCGGCCTCGGTGCGCAGCACGACCGTGCCGCGCACGGCCTCGGTGATACGGATGTCGCCCTTCTGGACGCTGATCTCCGCCGGACCGCCGAGACGGCCGACCGAGATGTCGCCGGAGAACAGGGTGAGGCGGGCCTCCGCGGTCTCGTCGAGCTTGACCGAGCCCTGCGCCCCCTCGAAGGCGACGTCCCCCAGCCGTCCGACGCCCCGGAACTCGCCGGCGGCCGTCTTCGCCTCGACGTGGGAACCGGCGGGGAGCTGGACGGTCACCTCGACGGACCCGGAGTTGCCGAGGATCCGGTTCTTCGCCGGTGCGGCCTCGATCCGCAGGACGCCGTCGGCGTAGGCGACCTCGATCTGCTCGGCCGCCTTCAGGTCGCGGCTGTTCGAGGCGTTCGCGGGGAGGACCTCGACCGTGGTGTCGGCCCGGTCTGCGGCGATGAACCGGATGCGTCCCGCGGGGATGTCGAGGACGGCGGAGACGTGGCCGGTGGTGTCGAACTTCTGCATGGTGTTCTCCTCGGTGTGGTTGTCCGGTCGCGCCCGTTCGGCGTTTCCGACATTGGAAAAGCTACGTTGCGTTCACGGATGCGGCAACAGCCTTGTTGCGTGTGGAGGCAGTAATGGCAGGCCAGCAGCCATATTTCGTTGCGCCGGCGGAGGATCTAACGCAACGACACTCACCACTATCGTTGCAATGTACTTGGAGTGAACGCTATGCTCGACGCGCCGGGGACGACCGAGGACCATGAAGGAGACCGCGATGCCGGGAGGCAGGCTCACTCAGCAGGAACGCCAGCAGATCGCGCTGGGGCTGGCCGACGACCTCGCGTACGCGGAGATCGCCCGACGCCTCGACCGCCCGACCTCGACGATCACCCGCGAGGTCATGCGCAACGGCGGCCCCCTCGCCTACCGCGCGGACCTGGCCCACCGCGCCACCGAACACCGCGCCCACCGGCGCAGGGAGGCCGCGCCGCCCCAAGGGCGGGAAGCACCCCCGCAGGCCCACGGCCGTGACGCCGAGGCCGTACGCGCGTACGTGGAGGTGTTCACCACCCTCCTCATGCAGTCGGGCCTGCCCAGGATGACCTCCAGGGTGCTCGCGCACCTCTACACCACCGACGCGGGCAGCCTCACCGCGTCCGAACTCGTCCAGCACCTCCAGGTCAGCCCCGCGTCCATCTCCAAGGCGGTCACCCTCCTGGAGAGCCAGGGCCTCATCCGGCGGGAGCGGGACGAACGCCGCCGCGAGCGGTATGTCGTCGACAACGACGTCTGGTACGACGGGATGATCGCCGCCGCCAAGTCCCACGCCCAGCTCGCCGAGACCGCACGGCAGGGTGTCGGCGTCCTCGGCCCCGACACCCCGGCCGCCGCCCGCCTCGAAGGCATCGCGCGCTTCGTCGACTTCGTGGGCGAGGGCATGACCCGTGCGGCGGAACAAGCACGCGAGGTCCTCTACACGAAGCCCGAACCGCCGGCCCCGGCCGAACCGACGCGCTAGAGATCTGGAGCCCGTCATGGCAGCGCAGCACCGCTCGCCCTCGCCCCGCCCGAGAGTCCTCGTCTACACCCGCACCACGGACTACCGCCACGACTCGATACCCGACGGCACGGCCGCCGTACGGTCGTTGGGGGCGGCGCACGGCTTCGACGTCCACGCGACGGAGGACCCCGACTTCTTCGACGCCCCCGTGGGCCCGTACGCGGCCGTCGTCTTCCTCTCCACCAGCGGTGACGTCCTGGCGCCCGCGGGCCGGGAGCACCTGGCGGCGTACGTCGAGGCGGGCGGCGGGTTCGTGGGGGTGCACGCGGCGGCCTGCACGGAGTACGACTGGCCGTATTACGGCGAGCTGCTCGGGGCGCGTTTCGCCCGGCATCCCGAGTATCAGCCGGGCCGGGCGGTCGTGGAGGACCACGATCATCCGGCGACGCGGCATCTGCCGGCCGTCTGGGACTTCACGGACGAGTGGTACGACTTCCGGACGAGTCCCCGGGGTTCGGTACGGGTACTCCTCTCCGCCGACGAGACCTCGTACGCCGGAGGCGGCATGGGCACCGACCACCCCCTGGCCTGGTGCCACTCCCAAGGCAAAGGCAGATCCTTCTACACAGCCCTGGGCCACGCCCCGGAGTCCTACCAGGCCCCCCACTTCCGCACCCACCTACTGGGCGGCATCACGTGGGCGGCAGCGCGCTAGAACACGGCGAACCACGGGGCGCCTGACAGGCCCGGCCACGCTGCGGCCGGCCGCGCAGTTCCCCGCGCCCCTGAAAGCGCCACGGCCACCGACCCGCCTTTAAGGGGCGCGGGGAACTGCGCGCTCAGCCACAACGCACCCGCACGATCCACACGACGCCCGCCGGCCTTGAAGTAGCTGTTGCCGATCCCGGGTTCTGCGTAGCCAGCCTTCGCGGGGCGGGGCGTGATGCGACGGCAGCAAGTCAGGCAGTCAGCGCCAGCTGGGTCCGCCTGACAGGCCCCGCGCTTTGTGGGTGCGTTTCGCGATCCAGCCCGCCATCGCCCGCACGCCGACGCCGATGGCGCGCTCGTCCGGAGAGAAGTCGGGATAGTGCGGATAGCTCGTGGTGATGGGCATGCCAGGTGTACGGACACCGAGGAAGGTGTACGTGCCGGGGATCCGGTTCAGGAAGAGGGCGAAGTCCTCGCCGCTGAATGGCGGGAAGGCGGCACGGAGTTCGGTGACCATGTCCTGACCAACGGTGCGGCGCAGGTGGCGGGCGAGCAGACGGGCGTCGTGTTCTGGACACACCATGGCGGGGAAAGGCTCGACGGGGAAGCTCACCCCGGCTCCCGTGTATGGCATGGCCACTCGACGAATGCTGTCGCGCACCTCCACGTACCGTTCCTGCGGCCAGCAGCGGTAGGACACGCTCACCTCGGCTTCCTGCGCTGTTGCCCGGACGGCTACGAACCGGGCCAGCGGTCCGTCGGGGGTCTGGGCGTCGGCGACGATCCGCTCCAGGTCGGCCGGTGTCTGTGGCAGGTCCACGGTTGCGAGCGCGCCCAGGTCGACGGTCAGGCGCCGCGCGGCATCGGGTGCGTCCGGGCCGGAGAGGGTGATCTCCGCCTTGTCCTGGCCCGGCATCCCGTAGCCCGGGGTCACAGCGAACTGGCCGACGGGGAACGGCCCGCAGTGCAGCGCATGGATCTCCTCGACGTGCTCGCGCTCCAGCACACCTGAGTCGATCAGCGTGCGGGCGCCGGACAGCGTCTCCTCCGCAGGCTGGAAAAGGAAGACCACCGTTCCGCTCAACTGCTGCCGCAGCCGCGCCAGGACCCGCGCGACGCCGATGCCCACTGTGGTGTGGACGTCGTGTCCGCACAGATGGGCCGGCGCGGAACCTCCTCCGACGATGTCCTTGGGCGGAACCGCGTCCATGTCCGCCCGGTAGGCAACGGTCCGGCCCGGACGCGAGCCCTGCAGGACCCCGACGACCCCGTGACCACCACCCACTCCGGTGGTGACGGCCAGCCCCGCCGCGCGCAGCTCTCGAGCCACCACAGCGGCCGTGCGCTGTTCCTGCCCCGGGGCTTCAGGGTGCCGATGGACATCCCGCCGTAGCTGGATCAGTACGCGGTCCAGACGCGCCGCCTCCGCGTCCACCGCCGCCTGCGTCACCGGTCCTCTCCACCCACCCGCGACGGCCTCCCCCATGCCTGCCCACACCATTCCCGCACCGGCCGCCGCTGTGCCGGCCAGTAACGTGCGGCGCGCGAGCGCGTGCTCCGTCGGACGATTCACTGTCACCCCTTCGACTCATGTCGTCTTGTGGGACACACGATCGCCGCGCACCGATGTCATTGCCCATCCGGTGAGCCACCCCTCGGCGGTGGGGACAGCCACATCATGGGAGACCGCCGCGTCGAGGTCGACGCTCCTCCGGTCTCGACCCCTCACGGTTGTTAATGGGGTGATCACGGCGAGCTGGTCGGACACACTGGTTCGATGCAGCGCGATGATGAACAGCCGTTGCCCGGCGGCAACGTGAGTGATGGTGTCGTTCGCGTCGGAGACACCGTTCGCCGTCCGGCCGGACCGTGGACTCCCTCCGTGCATGCCCTGCTCGCCCACCTGAACGAGGTGGGATTCAGTGCGGCGCCTCGCCCGCTCGGCATTGACGATCAAGGACGTGAGGTCCTGACCTTCATGCCGGGACATGTCGTCTGGCCCGACCGGTTCTCGCTGATGGAACCCGCTCGGCAACTGGCTCGCGTCGCACGCCGCGTCCGCGAATTCCACGATGCCGTGGAGGACTTCACGCCCGCGCCCGACGCGCACTGGCAGACCCTGATCCCTCCCGAGGGCGGCGACATCATCGCTCACAACGACCTGGCCCCCTGGAACCTCGTGGTCGCAGACGAGACGCGGTGGGCCTTCATCGACTGGGACGCGGCAGGTCCCGGCTCCCGCCTGGGGGATGTCGCATACGCCATGCACGGGTTCGTCCCGCTGTCCGCACATCCGGACTGGCAGCGCCCGGACGCGGCGCAACGACTGCGAGTCTTCGCCGACGCGTACGGTCTCGACGAGTCCGAACGTCGGCGATTGGTCCCCCTGTTGGGCCGCCGTACGCGTTCCATGCACGACTTCCTGCGAACCCAGGCAGCCCAAGGCGTCCAGCCCTGGGCAAGGCTGTGGGCCGAAGGCCACGGTGACGCCTGGCGAAACGACGCCGAATACATCGAGCAACGCGAAGCCCAGTGGGTGCACGCCCTGCTCGCCGACTGAGCTCGTCCTCCATGGCCCGACCTGGTCACGTGCGGCGATGGTGCCGGGGCGCCCGGTCGTCTGGTTGTCCTGCCCACGCCGTAGCGGGTGGCAGGGCGCTGCTTCTCCGTGCCGAGCCGAGCGGGCTCCCGGGCCGGGCGGACGAGATGGGGGCGGACGTTTGTAAGCACTCCCTTGGGCTCCACTGCACGGACGGAAAGTGGCTCCACGGCGTAAGAAGTTGATCTGGCTTCCACCCGGGGTACGGAGCTGCCAGCCATGCCCTCCTCGGAGTGAATGCACTCCGCCGTCCGCCGTCCGCCGTGCGGCGGCGGCAGGGTCTGCGAGTCGATCACGGTCTTGTCGGGAGGCCGGGATGGTTTTGTCGCGGGCGGGACGGTATGCCGCGATCCGGAGAGACAAGCGTCTTGATCCGGATGTGTCGCAGCGGACGTCGGGCGAGAAGTACGGAGTTCACCGCAGGGCGGTCCGTCAGGCGTTGAACTCGGCGGTTCCGCCGCCGAGGAAGATGCCGGCGCCGCGGGCGTCGGTGCTGGACCCGTTGCGTGACCACTTCAGCCTGCGCAAGGTCGCACTCGGCACCTGCGACCGGCCTTATGGGACCCCTTGCCAGCATCAAAACGTCTGCGAGCCCAGGTCGGCCGAGGTGGGGACGGGGTCACTGCCCTTGGTCAGGTCCTCACGCCTCAGCGATGATCTGGGCCTTGAGCCGGTCATATTCGGCGACCGCGTCCGGCAGATCATCGAAGAAGTCATCCCAGAAACCGGGTCGCTGCCACTCCTGGGGCGCCAGGGTCAGCCTGCCGTCGTCCAGTGCAGTGACCCAACAGGTCGGCATCCGATCGGACACGATCTCGAACATGGCTGCGTCCCACAGTCCAGGAACGTCGATCTCGTCTCGCCTCACACTGCGGTCAGGAAGGCGGAACAGGACGCGGGGCCGGGTGGCGGACACTTCGAGGACCGGGTACTCCTCGCCGATCCGCACGCCTGGATGCTCGCTCACTACTGTCGAGGTCCCGGGCTGGATGATTTTGATGCATCGGACGATCACCGCTGCAGCCTATGCAGTTCCCGGCTCCGTCGGCTCCCGGCCTTCGGACGACGCCGGGTACAGCACAACGTGTCGGTGTACACCCGTATCTAGCCAGAGCCCCGTATCTACTCAGGGCGGTACAACCGAAGGTGCTCAGCCTCGTCGGCCGTGACGAGGATGCTCGGCGTAATCGGGAGGCGATACGGGCGGTGGGTGCGGAACACTTGGCAGGGTGATCAAGGTGGAGCCTGTCCTGGAGATGTGGACACCCGACGGCTTCGACCTCTGGCCTGTCGCTGAGATAGAACCGTTCAGCTTCCTGCCTCTCACCGGGGAGCTCTCACCCGCTGAGGTAGGGGCGGTGGTGATGCGTGTCGCCGACTACAACGACTTCGACTCCGATGATGGCCACGCACCGCTAACGGGCAACACAATCGGCTCCTTCTTGCACGGACTGCTCACACCTGAGGACGACATCGTCGCGCCCGGCGGTCTGCGAGTCATCGACACCTCCACCGGTGTCACCTTCCTGCCCGGCTGCTGTGACGGGCTGGAGAGCTGGCGCGACTGGCATCAGCTCGACGACGGCAAGCTGCTTGGGTTCGGCCACGAACCCGTGTCACCCGTTGCGGAGCGCTTCGGCGACACCGTCAGGCTCACTGTCAACACCGAGCAGCGAGACAGTCCGGTGATCACGCTGTCCGTCACCGAGTTCCGCCACCTGCTCGCCGGCGCCGAGCGCGACTTGGCCGACTTCCTCGCGCTGGCAGCCGACTGGACGGCCAGGCACCTGCCTGCCTACCGCACTCCCGTCACGGCCGCTCTCGCCTGCGTTCTCGACCTGCCCGTTCCGGCCGTGAGACCGGAGTCATAGGAGGATCGGCTCGGCTTCGCTCAGCAGTGCCCACGAGAAGGGCGAGGTCGGGCAGGAGGGCGGCCGTTTCCGGCGCCTGTATTTGGCCCCCGTCCAAGGGTGTCGCTGGAGTCCCCGCCTGAGGCCATCGGTGATCGGCCGATGGCAGGATCGTGTCCATGACGGTCGTATCCGGAGACCTCGAACTGACCATGGACGAACTGCGCGTTGTCGCGCACTACGCACTGGAGAGTGCCGTGGAGGTACTCCCTGTGTTCGAGGAAGCCAGCCCTGGTGATCCTCGGCCTCGGGCAGCCATCGACGCCGCGCGCGAGTTCGTGAGCGGCGCCAGAAGGACCAAGCTGCAGCGCGTCACCTCCCTGGACGCCCACCGAGCGGCAAAAGAAGCGCCCACGGAGGCGGCGCGGCTAGCTGCACGCGCCGCCGGAGACGCCGCCTCTGCGGCTTATCTCCATCCGATCGCGAAAGGCACTCAGGTGGGGCACATCCTCAAAGCCGCCGCGAGCGCTGCTCGCGTTGGTGAACTGAACGCGCAAAACGATCCCGGCGTCGGGCTCCGGCTGATCGAGGAGGCACGAAAACGCGCTACACCGGTCCTGATCGAGGTTCTGAACAGATACCCACTGGCACCTACTGGAAAGAGCCGGGCTGCACAGCTCATGACCATCCTGGACGCGTCCTTGCGCTTGCCCCGTCCAGCTGAAAGCTAGTCCCCTAGCTGACGGCCCTTGCCAACAACTGCGGTCGGTCTCTCCCAGGGGCGGGGTGCTGCGCGGCCAGCCACCACCCACCTGCACGCCCCACCCAACCCGCGCCACCCAACCCGCGCCACCCAACCCAAATTCACCGCGCCGCCGTACTCGCCCGCACAACCAACCGCGTGGACAGCTCGGTCCGAGTCCCCTCGGGCTGCTCCCCGGCCATCAGCCGCACCAGCAGCCGCAGCGCGACCCCCGCCATCTCGGAGACCGGCTGCCGGACAGTGGTCAGGGCGGGTGACGCCCACCGTGCCTCGGGCAGGTCGTCGAACCCCACCACGCTGACGTCGTCCGGCACGGACAACCCCCGCTCCGCGAGCGCGCGATACGCGCCCAGCGCCATCCGGTCCGAGCAGACGAAGACGGCCGTCGGCGGCTCCGGCAGGTCGAGCAGCTCCAGCATCCGCCGCTGCGCGGACCCCTCGTCGAAGCCGCCGTACCGCACGTACTCCGCCCGATGCCGCACCCCCGCCGCCGCGAGCGCCGACCGGTACCCCGCGACGCGCGCGCCACTGCACGTCCTGCGGCGGTGTCCCGCGACGACGGCGATCCGTTCATGGCCGAGCGAGAGCAGATGCTCGGTGGCGAGCACCCCGCCGTGCCAGTTGGCCCCGCCGACCGACACGACCCCCGCCGGCGGTTCGAGCGCCGGATCGATCAGCACGAACGGAATCCGGTGCTGATCCAGCCAGGCGTACTGCGGCACGGTCAGCTCGGCGAGGTGGAACAGCACCCCGGACGAGCCCCGGGTGGCTAGTTTGTCCAGCCAGCCGCGTTCCGGACGGTCGCCCCGGGTCGGGGTCAGCCCCGCCGAGACCACCACCTCGAGTCCCGCGTCCTGCGCCGCCTCCTCCACCCCGTGCAGGATCGCCCCGGCCCGGGAGCTCTCCAGCGAGTGCACGACGAGGTCGACGAGGCCCGGTGACTTCGCCGCGTCGAACCGGGGTCTGCGCACGTAACCGAGCCGGTCGAGTGCCTCCGTGACCCGGCGGCGGGTCTCCGGTGCCACGTCCTCACGGCCGTTGACGACCTTCGAGGCCGTGGGTACGGACACCCCTGCCTCGCGGGCGACGACCGCGAGGGTCGGCCCCGCCACGCTCCCGGTACGCACCATGGAGCCCACCTCTCCGGCCCCGTCCCGAGGGCCCGCGAAAGTTTCGGGTAGAAAGCGCTTCCTACAGCGGTTCCTACAGTAAGGCCGCCCGAACTCACCGTGGAAGACCGGGTACTCGGTGGAATTCCACGGATCCGAAAGTCTCGAAATGCCGGACATGCTGGTCGTGAGCGGTTCCAGGCACGGTTCCGTGAGCGGCTCGGGGTCGCCGACACGTCCGGCTTCGGCACCCCGGGGCTGCGGAACACGAGGGTTCTGTGATGCGCTGACCGTGATGCGGTGAAGCGGTGAGGCGCGGCCCGCAGAAACGGTTCGTTGCGGTGAGGAGGGGTTCGGATGGCTGAGGTACCCGCGGTGACCGATGATCCTGGCGCGGCCGAGAATCCTGTGGTCGGCACCCCCTACGGGGCGGTGCGGGGCCGTTACGAGAACGGCGTCGCCGTCTTCCGGGGCATCCCCTACGCGGCCCCACCCTTCGGCCCCCACCGCTTCCGTCCGCCCGTCCCGCCCGAGCCCTGGGCCGGGGTGCGCGACGCGGGCGCGTTCGGGCCGACGCCGCCCAAGCCGCCGTACTCCGACGCCTTCGCGAAGCTGCTCGCCGACCCGGTCGTACCGGGCGACGACTGCCTGAACCTCAACGTATGGACACCGGAACCCGGTCCCGGCGCCCGCCTCCCCGTCATGGTGTGGATCCACGGAGGAGCACTGACCCGGGGCTCGTCCGCGATCCCGGTGTACGACGGCCGGTCCTTCGCCCGGGACGGCGTGGTGTGCGTGTCCTTCAACTACCGCCTGGGAGTGGAGGGGTTCGGCCTGTTCCCGGACGCCCCCGCCAACCCGGGCCTGCGCGACCAGCTCGCCGCACTGGAGTGGGTACGGGACTCGATCACGCAGTTCGGCGGCGATCCGGACCGGGTGACCGTCTTCGGTGAGTCCGCCGGGGCGATCAGCATCGGGGCGCTGCTGGCGAGCCCGCGCGCCCAGGGGCTGTTCCGGCGGGCGGTGCTGCAGAGCGGGGCGCCCGAGGTGACGGACCGGGACAAGGTACGGCGCCTGGTGCGCCGGATGGCGGCCCGGCTGCGGATCCCGGCGACCGCGCGGGCGTTCGCCGTCGCCGACCGCAAGGCCCTCGCCGAGGCGCAGGCGGAGGCCGGCCGCCGTGCGAGCCCGGTTGTCGGCGGGCCCGCGTTCGGCATCGTCGTCGACGGTGATCTGGTGCCGCGCGACCCGCTGGAGGCGCTGATCGAGGGCGATGCGGCCAAGGACGTGGAACTGCTCCTGGGCTGGACCAGCGAGGAGTACCGGCTGTGGCTCGCGCCGACCGGACTCGTCGAACGCCTCGACCGGCTCGGCCCGGTCGCCCTGACCGCCGCGAGGGCCCGCTGCCGCTGCGGCCCCGAGGTGCCGCGCGGCTACCGGCTGGCCCACCCCGGGGCGGGCACGGCCGATCTGGTGGGGCAGCTGGTCACGGACTTCCTCCTGCGCGTGCCGCTGCACCGGCTCGCCGACGCCCACCGGGCGGGCTCGCACGTCTACGAGTTCGCCTGGCCGTCGAACGTACCCGGCCTCGGCGCCTGCCACGCCCTGGAACTGGGCTTCGTCTTCGACACGACCGACGTACCCGAGGCGGCGATGCTCGCGGGCCCCGGAGCGCCGCGGTCCCTCGCCGACGAGATGCACGCGGCGTGGGTGCGGTTCGCCGTCACGGGCGACCCGGGCTGGCCCGCCTGGGACGACACGCATCCCGTACGGGTCTTCGGGTCGGGCGGGCCCGAGATCGTACGGGGGCCCCGGGACCGGGAGATGGCCCTGTGGGAGAGCGGGTCCCCGGCCCCCACCGGGACCGGGCGCACCCCGGCGTCGGCCGGGCCGGGCGCCCCGTCCAGGACGGTGGTGGGGCGACTTCGCAGGCCGGGCGCCATGCGGAGGATCTGACGACACCCCGCAACCCGCCCCGCCCGCAGCCGCACGAGCCACGCGACCCGCACGAGCCACGCAGGCCGCGCAAGCCACTCAAGGCGCCCGAGCCGCGCCCCGGGCCGGGACCGCGTCAGCGTTCGGCCGTCTCCGGCTATCGCTGAGCTTCCCGGTCCTTGGTGCCCTTGGAGCCCTTGTTGCTCGTGCTGCCGGCGGGGCGCTCGGTGCTCTCCGGGCGCCGGGTCAGGACGAGCGGGCCGCTCTCCGTGATGGCGACCGTGTGCTCGGAGTGGGCGGTGCGCGAGCCGTCGGCCGAGCGGATCGTCCAGCCGTCGGGGTCGTACACGATCTTGTCGGTGCCCGCGGCGAACCAGGGCTCGATCGCGATCGTCAGGCCGGGGCGCAGTTTCCAGCCGCGGCCGGGGCGGCCGTCGTTGGGGATGTGCAACTCCTCGTGCATCGTGCGGCCGATGCCGTGACCGCCGAATTCGAGGTTGACCGGGTAGCCGTACTTCTTGGCGACCCCGCCGATGGCCGCCGAGATGTCCCCGAGCCGGTTACCCGGCAGGGCGACCTCGATCGCGGCCTCCAGGGCGACCTCGGTGGCCTCGATCAGCCGCAGGTCCTCGGCGGCCGGGGTGCCGACGACGACGGAGAGGGCCGAGTCGGCGGCCCAGCCGTCGACCATCACCGCCATGTCCATGGTCAGCAGATCCCCGTCGCGCAGCTTGTAGCTGTGCGGCAGCCCGTGCAGCACGGCGTCGTTGACCGAGAGGCACACCACGTTGCGGAACGGGCCCTTGCCGAACGAGGGCTCGTAGTCCCAGTAGCAGGATTCCGCGCCGCGTTCCTTGATCCGGCGGCGGGCGTGGTGCTCCAGATCCATCAGGTTCACCCCGACGGCCGCGAGGTCACCGAGCTCTCCCAGCACCTGACCCAGGAACTGTCCGGTGACGTGCATACGCTCGATGTCTGCGGGAGATTTGTGCTCGATCACTGTGATCCTCGATTCCACGGGGCGGCCGACCGGTATATTTATACCAGAGGGCGGGATGGTTGCCCGCCGGACGCCACCGCCTCTAGCATGTGCGCATGGTCCGCCATCCGCTCGCCCCAGAACAGATCGAGGCGGGCCGTCGTCTCGGGGCGGCCTTGCGCTCCGCCCGGGCCGGACGCAGTCCCGCCGAAGTGGCCGCGGCGGCGGAGATCTCGCCCGAGACCCTTCGCAAGATCGAGACCGGCCGCATGCCGACGCCCGCCTTCGGCACGATCGTCCGGCTGAGCGAGGTGCTGGGCGTACCCCTGCCGGAGCTCGCCAGCATCTGGCGCACCGACCCCGCCCTCAGCGCGGCCTCCTGATCCCACCGGTACGCCTTCGCCCCGCTCACAGCGGTGAGCGGGGCGAGGACTTCAGGTGAGCCTGGTCAGGCCAGGTCAGATCCGATCAGGGCAGGGTCCATTTCTGGTTGGCGTTGGTGTGGCAGGTCCACAGGTGGACGGCCGTCCCGTCGTTCCAGGTGCCGCCGGACGCGTCGAGGCACTTGCCGGACTGCGGGTTGCGGACGGTGCCGTCGGTCTGGGCGGCCCAGGTCTGGGCGCCGCTGCCGTTGCACGTCCACAGCTGGATCTTCGTACCGTCGGCGTTGCCTCCGCCGCTCACGTCCAGGCACTTGCCGAGTGCCCTGAAGGTGCCGTCGGTGCCCACGGTCCATTTCTGTGCGGCGGATGAGTTGCAGGTCCAGATCTGGACCTTGGTGCCGTCGGCGGTCTGGGCGTTGTCGATGTCCAGGCACTTGCCGTTGACGCCCTTCACCTCACCCGTACGGGGACCGGGTTCCTGCCCGCCGCCGTCGCGCTTGACGCGGATGTTGCGGAAGGACACGTCGTCGCCGTCACCGTGGTTCTGCAGTCCGATGTGCCCCTGCCGCAGACTCCGTACGGGGTCGGTGTTGGTGAAGTCGTTGATCTTCCGCCCGTTGAGGAAGATCTCCAACCGCTCACCGGTGACCCGCAGTTCGTACGTGTTCCACTCGCCCGGTGGATTCAGCGCCGCGTCCCGTGCGGCGAGGTCGGCGGACTTGAAGCCGTACACGGAACCCGTCGTGCGGTCCGCCGAGTCGGTGGAGTCGATCTGGATCTCGTACCCGTTGTTCACCGCCGACCACGGGTCGTCGGAGGCCGGGAAGCCGATGAAGATCCCGGAGTTGTCGTCCCCGGCCATCTTCCAGTCGAGCTTGAGGGAGTAGTCCCCGGTGAACTCCTGGGCGTTGTACCAGAACAGCCCCATCCCGCCCACGGAGGTGAGCGTGCCGTCCGCGAGGCTGAACTGCCCGGGACCGGCCTGCTTCCAGCCGGTGGTGGACGAGCCGTTGAACAGTGACGTGTAGCCGGTCTCCGGGCGGCAGTCCGCGTCGGTCATGCCGGAGGCCCAGCGGACACCGCCGAGGAGGTGGCGCCGGAAGGCGGGATCGTCGTACGACTCAGGGGTGTGGCCGCCGCCCGTGTAGAAGGCCCGGCCGCCCTGGTAGTCCTTGCACCAGGCGATCGGATGGTCGCCGGACATGTTCCCGCCGGAGTAGCTGGACTCGTCGAGCGAGGCCAGGACATGGGCGGTGGTACGGGGATTGGTGCGGTAGTTGTACCACTCGTCCGTGCGCTGCCAGGTGCTGCCCAGGTGGGCGGTGGCGTCGTGCGCCCGGTCCTCCACCTTGACCGTGGCGGACTGGATCGCCGGATGCGAGTGGAAGAGCGCGCCCGCCAGACCCTCGTAGAAGGGCCAGTCGTACTCGGTGTCGGCGGCGGCGTGGATGCCGACGTAACCGCCGCCGCCCTGGACGTAACTCTCGAAGGCCGTCTGCTGGGCGGCGTTCAGCACGTCACCCGTCGTCGACAGGAAGACGACGCTCTTGTACTGGGCGAGGTTGCCGGTCGTGAAGGTCGAGGCGTCCTCGGTCGCGTCCACGGTGAAGTTGTTCGCGCCGCCGAGGCCGCGCAGGGCCGCGATGCCCTCGTCGATCGAGTCGTGGCGGAAGCCCGCCGTCTTGGAGAAGACGAGGATCTTGTACGCGGGGTCGGCCGCCGCGAGTGGCGGTGCCTCGGCGGTCGCCGATCCGGTGACGGACCGGCCCACCGTGTCGGGCAGTGCGGTGGCCTGCGGGGTCAGACAGAGCGTGGCGCCCACGAACAGGCCGAGGGCCGCTTTCAGGTAAGTACGCATGGTCGGTCTCCTCCCTCCTACGGCAGGGTCCATTTCTGGTTGGCTTGGGTGTGGCAGGTCCACAGATGGACGGCGGTTCCGTCGTTCCAGGTGCCGCCGGACGCGTCGAGGCACTTGCCGGACTGCGGGTTGCGGACGGTGCCGTCGGTCTGGGCGGCCCAGGTCTGGGCGCCGCTGCCGTTGCACGTCCACAGCTGGATCTTCGTACCGTCGGCGGTGGCTCCGCCGGAGATGTCCAGGCACTTGCCCAGTGCCTTCAGCGTGCCGTCGGTTCCGACGGTCCATTTCTGGGCGGCGGATGAGTTGCAGGTCCAGATCTGGACCTTGGTGCCGTCGGCGGTCTGGGCGTTGTCGATGTCCAGGCACTTGCCGTTGACGCCCTTCACCTCACCCGTGCGGGCGGCGCCGCCGGAGGTGGTGAAGGAGAACTCGTCCACGTCGAAGAGCGCGCCGCTGCCGCCCTTGAAGACGAGGTACAGGGAGGTGGAACCGCTGGGCTGGTTGCTCAGTGCGGCCGTCACGTCCTGGAAGGTCTCCCAGCCGCCGGTCACCGGCACGGTCGCCGTGCCGAGCAGGGTGCCGGTCGTGGAACCGGCGCGGACCTCGATGGTGCCGCCCGCGCCCGCCGAGGAGACCCGGGCGGTGAACCGCGTCGCGTTGCCGAGGGCGTACGGCTTGAAGGAGATCCAGTCGTTGTTCTCGATGTTGCCCACGGTCTTGCCGCCGTGCGCGGGGGTGTGGGAGACGACGTCGACGCCCGAGGAGTCGCCGTAGTGCTCGCCCTGCCGGTGGCTGGGCTGCACGACGTGCTGGTCGTGCGCGGTCAGCGCGGGCTGGCCGCCGGCGCCCTTGTCGGTGTACTCGGCGTCGAGCACGCCGAAGATGTTGGCGTTGGGATCGTGCTCGCCGTCCGCCAGGGTCTGCAGCGTGCCGGTGCAGCCGGTGGTCGAGGTCTGCGGATGGCCGTGGCTGTCGTGTCCGACGATGAAGGTGACCTTCACCTTCGTGCAGTCGATCGTGCCGTCCTCGGGGTCGGTCACCGTCACCTTGAACGGGATGGCGTCACCGAAGTCGTGGATGCTGCCGTCCAGGGGCAGATCGAGTTTCACCGTGGGCGCGGTGTTGCCCACCGTGACCTGCACGGAGGCGCTGCCGGACTTGCCGGTGCCGTCCGTGACCGTCAGCGTGGCGGTGTACTGGCCGTTGGCCGTGTAGGTGTGCGAGGGGTTGGCGGCGGTCGAGGTGGAGCCGTCGCCGAAGTTCCACGCATAGCTCAGGGCGTCGCCGTCCGGGTCGGTGCTGCCGGCCGAGGAGAACGTGACGGCCAGCGGTGACGTGCCCGAGGTGACGTTCGCCTTCGCCTGCGCGGTCGGGGCGAGCCCGCCCGTGACATGGTCGATGCGGTACAGCGCGGAGTTCGCGTCGCCGTTGAAGTAGCCGGTGCCGTAGTCGAGGACGTACAGGGCGCCGTCGGGGCCGAAGGCCATGTCCATCACCTGGGTGCCGGTCCAGGGGACGGAGTTGATGGACTGCACGGTGCCGTCGGTGCCGGCCTCGATGCGCTTGATCCAGCGGCGGCCGAACTCCCCGGCGAAGAAGTCACCGTCGTACTCCTGAGGGAACTTCACCTCGGAGGTGGAGTTCGCGTCGTAGCGGTAGACCGGGCCGCCCATCGGGGACTCCGAGCCGTTGCCGAACTCCGGGACGGACGCGCCGTCGTACGGGATCCAGGCGGGCTGGACCGCGGGCAGGCTGGTGAGACCGGTGTTGTTGGGTGAATTGTTCGTGGGCGCCGCGCAGTTGAAGGCGGACCCGGAGGCGCCGGTGGCGAAGTTGTAGTCGATGTAGGCGTCGTTCTTGCCGGTGCAGTACGGCCAGCCGAAGTTGCCCGCCTTCGTGATCCGGTTGAACTCCACCTGCCCGCCGGGTCCGCGGGTGGGACTGGCGGTGCCGGCGTCGGGACCGTAGTCACCGAGGTAGACGATGCCGGTGGCCTTGTCGACGCTCATCCGGAAGGGGTTGCGGAAGCCCATCGCGTAGATCTCGGGGCGGGTCTTCGCGGTCCCGGAGGGGAAGAGGTTGCCGCTCGGTATCGAATACGACCCGTCCGCGTTGACCTTGATCCGCAGGACCTTGCCGCGCAGGTCGTTGGTGTTGCCCGCGGAGCGCTGCGCGTCGAAGGCGGGGTTGCGGGTGGGGCGTTCGTCGATGGGGGTGTAGCTGTCCGAGGCGAACGGGTTGGTGTCGTCGCCGGTGGACAGATACAGGTTTCCGGCCGCGTCGAAGTCGATGTCGCCGCCGACGTGGCAGCACAGACCGCGGGAGGCGGGCACATCGAGGATCTTCTTCTCGCTGGCGGGATCGAGGGTGCCGTCGGTCTTGAGGACGAACCGCGACAGCCGGTTGACTCCGTCGAAGGGGGCGAAGTCGGCGGCGCCGCCGTCTGAGGGGGCGTCACCGGAGGGCGTGCTGAGCGTGGGCGCGTAGTACAGGTAGATCAGCCGGTTGGAGGTGAACCCGGGATCCACGGCAACGCCCTGCAGCCCCTCCTCGTCATGGCTGTAGACGTCCAGCTTGCCCGCGACGGAGGTGGTTCCGGCCGCGTTCGTCAGACGGAGCGTGCCGTCCCGGGAGGTGTGCAGGACCGAGCGGTCCGGCAGCACCGCCAGGGTCATGGGCTCGCCCGTCTCGGCCACGCCCTTGGCGAGCGTGACCTGCTGGAACTCGACGGCGGCGGCTTTTGATCCGCCGGCCGGATCCGCGGGTTGCGCGGGTTTCGCGGCGGCCGGGGAGATGGGCAGCAGACAGCCGACGGCAACGGCCGCGGCGGTCAGCAGATGACGGACACGTCTGTGTCCGATCGGTTTCGTGCGCACAGAGGTCTCCCATGGTGGGGTGGGATGACGGCAGCCCTGACCGGACTGCCAAGCGGTGCACAGGCGCGCGCCGTCGCGCCGTCGTGACCGGTCGCAGCGAGCGCTATGACCGGTTCATTTCAAGGAAGTTAGCGACCTTTGTCGACGGCCGTAACCCATCGAGCACAAGTTCCCAACACTTTTTCCCCACCGAGGACAAAGTGGCTCCCGCCCCGACAGGGGTGCGGGCCCCGAAAGGGGCGCGCGCTCGTGACGACGTCCACCAGGGCCCCGACAGGGGCGCGGGGAACTGCGCGCCCAGCCCCCACCGGCCCGCAGCGCCGCGACAACCGCTCCACCCACCCCCGGGCGAAGCCCCTACCTGGGCGGGGCCCCACCTACCCAGGGCCCCACTTCCACCGCCGCAGCGATCCGCGCAACCCCCTCCGGCCCCACCCGACAACACCCCCCGACCAGCCGCGCCCCCGCCCGCTCCCACCCGACAACCTCCTCCGGTGCGAACGTGGAGCGCCCCCGCCAGGCCCGCGCCCCCGCGTCCCACGTCTCCCCGCTGTTCGGATAGACGACGACCGGCTTCCCGGTGACCCGCGCGGCCGTCGCCACCGCCGCGTCCACGTCCTCGGGAGCGCAGCAGTTGACGCCGACCGCGATCACCTCGTCCGCGTCGGCGGCCACCGCGAACGCCTCCTCCAGCGACTGCCCGGCCCGCGTCCGCCCACCGGCGACGCTGTACGACAGCCACGCGGGCACGCCGAGCCCGCGCACGGCCCTCACCAGGGCCCGCGCCTCATCGACATCCGGCACGGTCTCCAGGGCCAGGACGTCAGGGCGGGCCCCGGCCAGCACCTCCACCCGGGGCCGGTGAAAACGCTCCAACTCATCCAGGCTCAGCCCGTACCGCCCCCGGTACTCGGACCCGTCCGCGAGCATCGCCCCGTACGGCCCCACGGACGCCGCCACCCACAACGGCCCGCGCGTGCCCTTCGCCCCGGCCCGCCGCGCGGCCTCCCGCGCGAGTCCGACACTCGACTCCAGCAGTTCGGCCGCGCGCTCCCGGGAGATACCGCGCCGGGCGAAGCCCTCGAAGGTCGCCTGATAGCTGGACGTGATCGCCACGTTCGCACCGGCCTCGAAGTAGGCGAGATGCGCCTCGGTGATCGCCTCGGGCCGCTCGACGAGCAGCCGGGCCGACCACAGCTCGTCACTCAGATCGTGCCCGCCGGCCCGCAGCTGATTGGACAGCCCACCGTCCAGAACGACGGTCCCGACACCGGAGGCAAGAACATCGACGAGGGAACGGTCCACCGCCCCGGAAGAACTGTCGCTGGTCATGCGTCGACGCTACACGCGGTCGGTTCTAATACCGGGGTGGAGACGTCGTGGTGGGAAGAGTTGCCGGTGTCCGTGCGGGAGGAAGTCGACGGGTTCGTGCTGCGTGATCGCCAGTTGCAGGCGATCAAGGTCATGCTGGACGCGGTTCGGGTTCAGTGGGAGGGCGTTCGGACCCCGCGCCCCAATCTGTACGCCTGCCAGCACGTGGTGATGGCTCGCTACGAGGCGTTGGCCGATCGGATCGTCCGGCAGCCCGAGCCACCGAGGGATGTGGAGTCGCTGGCCGCTCTCATCGGCGAACTGCCGGGGAAGCCGGCCGCGGTCGAGGCCGTATGGGACGGGGACACGACCGGCTGGTTCGTGGAACTCCTCGCCATCCTGGACGCACCGGCGAGCGAGGTCCATCTTGCCATGATCCGTCATGGCTCGGACCTCCGTCTCTTCAACGGACAGGTGCCCCCCTGGCCGGAGGCGGCGGAAGCCGTGAGGGCCGGCACCGCTCTGGCCGCCCGCTTCGGCGTGCCCTTCCATTTCGCGAGCCCGGACAAGCCCGATGACCAGGCACCCCGCTGGCGGACCTCGCCTGACGGCCGGAGCGGCTAGGGGCGGGTCACCCGTCCTCGCAGGCCTCGGACTCGAACTTCGCCAGGGGGACCGTGACGGCGGATTCGTCTCCGTCGTCCGAGATGGCGTCGTAGCGGACCATCCCCGGGGTCAGCCCCGCCCGGTCGCTCAGTGTGAACGAGACGCTGAGCGACGACGACGAGTTGTCCTTGGTCCAGCCGTAGAGGGTGTAGGTGGTCTTCGCGGTGAGCGGAGCGAGTGTCGTGTCGGTGGTCCAGCCGTCAGCGGGCGCATCAAGGGGCCAGGTGGTGAGACCGGCCGTGAGGGGGCGGTCGGCGGTCCATGAACCGACCGTCTCCTCCTTGTCGGGGTCGGCGCCGTCCACGTAGAGGGTCGCGCCGTCGATCCGATGCCCGCACACCGTCATGACGCCGAGCAGCCGGCCGTCGGCGGTCACGGAGACACCGGCGACGGCATCGACAGGAGCCGTGCACCCCGAGGCGGCCGCCAGGGCCACGCAGGCCGCACCGGCACCGACCAGACGCCGCCCCACCGACCGCGCACCCATCGACCGCGAAACTTTCGACCGCATAAGGCCCCCCTGCCCAGTGCCTGTTCACCGCCGTCACCGGTGCCGGAATCCATCCACGCGGATCGCACCCCCGTGCTTATGCGGATCAGCCGGTTCGGCCACGAAGCCCGCCGAAGCGAGGATTCCCAGGAGAGCATCCCGCATATGTGCGGAGGCGGCGCCCCCGCCTTCTCGAAGAGAGTGATGGCGGCATCCACGACTGTTCTGTCATGAGCGCTGAGTACGTGAACCGGTGCACATCCGCAGAGCTGCCGGCACGGGATCCGTACTCGTTCGAGTTCAACTCAGGTCCGGCCAGTTCAACAGGTTCTCCAGGGTCGTGCGGTCGCCTTCGGCTCGTGCGGTGTCCAGGGGGACGCGGCCGTGCAGGGTGAGCAGGAGTTCGCTCGCGGAGCCGCGGAGGGTGGCGTCCGCGGCACGTCCGTCGTCGGTGACGACGTGTGACCCCGACTCCGTGATGTCGAGGATCCATGACTCGCCCTCGGTCGCGTACAGGCCGATCCGGGCCGGCCCGTGCGGCCAGGACCCGGCCGTGCCGTGGCTCACGCCGATGAACTCGGTGATCCCGTCGAGCGCCACAACCGCCGGTACGGGCAAGGGAGTTCCCGCGGCCAGCTGCGCGTCGAAGGCGTGGACAGCCGCCTCCTGGACCTGATGGCGCGCCACGGAACCGCTGTTCTCCGGGACGTCGGAGTCGCCCCACCACGTCCAGCAGTCCACGGCGGGCCCCGCGGCCCGCAGGGCGGCGATCAACTCCTCGGTGGCCGCGGCCGAACGCGCAGACAGGTCGACAGGCAGCGCGTCATCGGCCGCCACGGCCGGAGGCTTCTCGCTGGGGCCGGCCGCGACCACCGCCGCCCAGAACCGGTGCACCTGGATGACGTGCTCGACGAGTTCGCGCAGCGACCAGTCGGGACAACTGGGAACGCGGACATCCAGATCGGGAGAACCGGCGACGCTGCCGCGCAGGGCGGCGGAGCGGTCCTCGATCAAGGTCAGCAGATCTTCGAACGAAGGTGTCTGGGGCATCCCCGTTTCCTATCACCCGCCACTGACAGGGGGCCGATTCCGGCGAAGGTTCCGCAGAGGTTCCTACGGATCGCTCCCGACCCGTTGACCTCCCCGTAACACGCCCTTACCTTTTCGGCGTTCGGGATGACAGATGTTGTGCGAAATGCCGAACATTTCTGTTCGCTTTTGTGTCCCCCCACCCCGCCACCGCCATCCCCCGCCCCGAAGGAGCGTGCTTGAGATGAGACGCCTGTACGCCGTACTCCTCGCCCTCTGTCTGGCCCTCGCCGGTGCCCTCGGCACCGCGGGCCCGGCCCAGGCCGCCGCGCAGACCATCGCGAACGGCACGCAGTTCACCGACACCAACGGCAGCCCGGTGCACGCCCACGGCGGCGGAGTCGTCAAGGTCGGCTCGTACTACTACTGGTTCGGGGAGAACCGGAACTCCGACAACACCTTCCGGTACGTGGATGCCTACCGTTCCACGGACCTGAAGAACTGGGAGTTCCGCAACCACGTCCTGACCCAGGCGAGCAACTCGGAACTGGCGACCGCGAACATCGAGCGGCCCAAGGTCATGTACAACGCGTCCACCGGCAAGTTCGTGATGTGGATGCACAAGGAGAACGGCGTCGACTACGGCGAGGCCCGCGCGGCGGTCGCCGTGTCGGACACGGTCGACGGCAACTACACCTGGCAGGGCAGCTTCCGCCCCCTCGGCACGCACATGTCCCGTGACATCACGGTGTTCGTCGACACGGACGGCGCGGGGTACATGGTCTCGGCCGCCCGCGAGAACTACGACCTGCAGATCTACCGGCTGACCGCCGACTACACCGGGATCGCCGGTCTGGTCGCCGACCCCTGGCACGGCGGCCACCGCGAGGCGCCGGCCCTCTTCAAGCGCAACGGCGTCTATTTCATGCTGACTTCGGGGGCGACGGGCTGGAGCGCCAACCAGCAGCAGTACGCCACGGCGACGTCGCTCGCGGGCCCCTGGACCGCGATGGCGAACGTCGGCGACTCGACGACGTACAACTCGCAGACCGCCTTCGTCCTGCCCGTGCAGGGGAGTTCGGGTACCTCCTACCTCTACATGGGTGACCGCTGGGGCAACTCCTTCGGCGGTACGGTCAACGACTCCCGTTATGTCTGGCTGCCGTTGAGCTTCTCCGGCTCGACCACGATGTCCATGTCCTGGTCGCCGGAGGTCACCGTCGACACGGCCGCCGGGACGGTCACCGGGACGAGTGCCACGTACAACTCGCTCATCGCCCGCCACTCCTCCAAGTGCGCCGACGTGACCAGTCAGTCGCTGTGGGCCGGTGCCCAGATCAAGCAGTACACCTGCAACGGCGGCACCAACCAGAAGTACTGGTTCAAGTCGGTCGGCGGCGGCTACTACCAGCTGGCCGTGCGCGGCAGTTCCCTGTGCGTGCAGGAGAACGCGAGCACCGTCACGCAGGAGAACTGCAGCGGTTCGGCCACCACCCAGCAGTGGTCGCTCACCACCACCGGCTCCTATGTGACCATCGCGTCCCGCGCCACCGGCGAGTGCCTGGACGTGAACGGCGCGTCCACCGCGGACTCCGCCGCGCTCATCACGTACACCTGCAACGGGGCGACCAACCAGCAGTGGACCAGAGGGAGTTGAGGGGGCATGGCGAGACGTCTGTCGATCACCCTGCCGGCCGCGCTGACCCTCGCCGCGGCCCTGTCCGCCACCCCGGCGCACGCGCGGACGCAGCAGCCGGGACCAGGGTCAGGGCTGGGGCTGGAGAACTGCACCGCCGGGGCCTGCCACTTCGAGGTGCCGCCCGGCACCTACGACGTACGGGTGCGGCTCGGCGGTGAGGCCGCGGCCAGCACCGGTATCAGCGGCGAGACCCGGCGCACCCTGCTCGCCGAGACGCCCACCGGGGCGGGCGAGCCCGTGACCCGCGGTTTCACCGTGAACGTCCGTACCCCCGAGGGGGAGCCCACCGGACCCGACGGCACCGCCGGGTTCGACCTGGTCGTCGGCGGCTCGGCGCCCGCGCTCGCCGACATCCGGGTCACCCCGGCGGCCGGCCGGCACACCCGGCAGGTCTTCCTCGTCGGCGACTCCACGGTCTGCGACCAGCCCGGCGACCCGTACTCCGGCTGGGGCCAGCAGCTCCCGCAGTTCCTCCGCAAGGGGCTCTCCGTCGCCAACTACGCCGACTCCGGGGAGAGTACGGTCTCCTACCTCGCCGATCCCCGGCTCTTCGCGACCGTGCAGCCGCTCATCCGCAAGGGTGACCTGGTCCTCATTCAGCTCGCCCACAACGACAAGCAGACGGACGAGCCGACATACCGCGCGAATCTCGAAACGCTCGTCGCGGGCGTACGGGAAAAGGGTGGCCGTCCTGTTCTGGTCACTCCCATCGTCCGTCGCTGGTTCAACGCCGACGGCACACTGAACAACGACACAGCCCTGCTGGTGAACGGCCTGGGGGTGGACCACCCGGCCGTCACCCGGTCGGTCGCCGCGGCCCACGACGTCCCTCTCATCGACCTCACGACCAGGACAAAGGCCCTGGTGGAGTCGTTGGGCGTCGAGGGTTCCAAGGCGCTGTACCTGTACAACGAGAAGCGCGACAACACCCACACCTCGGCCCAGGGCGCGACGGCGTACGCCGGACTCGTCCGCGACGAACTCCTTGCTCAAGGCCTGGTGCCCGAGCGTCTTGTGAGGTGAGCTTGACACCTGGGGCGTCCCGACCGGAACCGGGGCGTCTCAGGTGTACATCCGTGGGGCGCCCCACGGATGTACACGCCCGGCCCCCGGGACGGTTCGGCGGGGGCCGAAGCGTTCCGGTCCTAGCGTGGTGTCATGGCTTCCACCTTCGCCGCACTTCATCACCCCGACGCCGGTTCCCCGCTGCTTCTCCCCAACGCCTGGGACCACGCCTCGGCGGCGGCTCTGGCCGCGCAGGGCTTCGCGGCGATCGGCACGACCAGTCTGGGGGTCGCCGCCGCCGCGGGCCTGCCCGACGGTTCGGCGGCGACCCGGGACGCGTCACTGGCGTTGGCCCTGGCGCTGGGCCAGGGACCCTTCCTCCTCTCGGTCGACGCCGAGGGCGGGTTCAGCGACGACCCGGCCGAGGTCGCCGAGGTGGCCCGCGAACTCGCCGCCGTCGGGGCGGTCGGCATCAACCTGGAGGACGGCCGCGCCGACGGCACCCTGGCCCCCGCCGAACTCCACGCGGAGAAGATCACCGCGGTGAAGGCCGCCGTGCCGGGGCTGTTCGTCAACGCCCGCACGGACACCCACTGGCTGGGCGACGGCGGTGCGGGTGATGGCGGCGGCGGACGCGGTCCCGAACTCGGGCGCGAGACGATCCGTCGCCTCGACGCCTATCAACTGGCGGGCGCGGACGGTGTGTTCGTCCCCGGGCTCGGCGACCCGGCCCGGATCGCCGGCCTGGTCGAAGCCCTCGACGTACCCCTCAACATTCTGTACTCACCCAAGGGGCCGACCCTTCCGGCCCTCGCCGAGCTGGGTGTCCGCCGGGTCAGCCTCGGGTCCCTCCTCTACCGACGGGCCCTGGGAGCGGCCCTGGAGACGGCCGCGCTGATCAGGGCGGGGCTGCCCGTCGAGGGGGCCGCACCGACGTACGACGAGGTGCAGGCGCTGGTTCGACCGGGCGGTCCCGATCGGCCCGTACCCGGAGCCGGAGCCGGACCTGGAGCCGGTCCCGATCGGCCCGGAGCCACCCCGTCCGAAGGTGCTTCCTGGTAGCGTTGATGCTTTCGTGGGTATGAAGCTCTGTGGACTCCGACCGGCGAGGGACCCAGGAATCATGGACATCCCCGGTAGTACGGGCAACACGGGTGGGAAGCGACTGGCCGCGGCCGTCGTGATGCGCGAGGGCCTCGTCCTGCTGGTGCGCCGCAGCGAGACCGAGCGGTTCCTGCCCCGGGTGTGGGGCGTCCCCTGCGGCAAGCTGGAGCCCGGCGAAAGCCCCGAGGACGGTGTCCTGCGGGAGCTCAAGGAGGAGACCGGGCTGCTCGGCGAGGTCGTGCGGAAGGTCGGCGAATCGTCCTTCATGAGCGAGTACCGCGGGCAGGAGACCAAGAACTGGCAGGACAATTTCCTGGTCAGGCCGCTCTCCCGGCACATCACCCTCCCCGAGCCGGACCAGGACCACCGCTGGCTGAGCCCGGACGAGCTGCACGCCGTCGACATCGACGACTACAACGTCGACATCGTGCGTCAGGCCCTCACGAACCCATAGACCCACGGTTTCACGAACGTCTGAGCAGCTCCGCCAGCGCGTCGAGCTCGCCCAGGTAGTCGTCCACGTCCAGCGGCACCTTCGGTACGGTCCCCGGGTGGGGCCCCGCCGCCGTGAACACGTCGGTGTGCCGCCGCCGTTCGTTCCCCGTCTCCAGGAAGAGCGTCACCGTCGGCTCGGTCGTGTCGCACCACGCCCGGTGCAGGGTGTGCGCGGGCAGGGCGTAGGTGCTGCCCGCCGCGTACTCCGCGACCTGGGTCAGCCGCAGCCGGGCCGGACCCGTGGGCTCCAGCAGCCAGTCGGCCGAACCGTCCGCCAAAGACTCCCGATAGCGGTCCGCCTCGATCCCGCCGTCGGCGGTCTCGGCGCCGCGGACGTCACCGCGAGGCGCGTACAGCTCCATCGCCAGTCGCCCCCGTACGACGGAGGAAGCAAGCGGGGAACGGTGGTTGTGGATGTCCTCCTTGCCGATCGCGCCGCGCCCCGGATGCCACAGATGGGCGCGCAGCATGTGACGCGGGCCGTCGTCGATGAGCAGGAGCTTGTCGAAACCGAGGACATGGCGGTACGAGAGCCGGGCGCAGCCGTGCGGATCGCCCTCACCGGAGGCGAGTTCGGCGGCCAGCTCCAACAGGCGTTCGGGGGAGCCCAGTTCGGCCACCACCGCACGCGCCGCCGACATCCGTTCGTGTTCCGGCAGTTCGCCGTCCAGCGTCTCGGTCAGCAGCTGCCGCGCCGCCAGGACCTGTCGGCCACCCATGCACGTTCCTCCCGGCTCAGCCGTCCGCTCGGTGGATCAACGGTTGATACATCCATACGGCATGCGCCCGCAGTGCCGATAGGCCTTGATAGGTCATCCACATGGGGCGGCGCAGCTCGTTGGTGTCGTCACGCACCCAGGTCCAGATGCCGTCGCTCTGCCCGGCGTACACGGCGCTCGCCGCGCCGTTCAGCAGCTCGCGCCACTCCTCCTCCATGCCGTCCTCGCGCGCCACGTCCCGGGCGCCGGAGGTGAGCAGGGCGCGGACGATCCAGGAAGCCGTGAAGTGCCGTACGTTCAGGACCTCGTGATGGGTCGGGTCGTCCACACGCGGCCTGCGTACGTCCTCGCGGAGGTTGGACAGGTCGAGGCAGGCGTCGTGCGGGGCGTCCGGGCAGGCCAGCAGCCAGCGCACACCGTCCTCGCGGGCGGCGCGCGCGTTGACGCTCTCACTGCCGAGGACCCGGGCCGCGCGGTCCAGGGCGACCACCGCCTGGGCCGTGTGCAGCGGGGACGGCGGCCCGTGCAGGGGCGCGATCCGGTATCCCCAGCAACGGTGGTGCCCACGGCGCGGATCGGTGACCGCGCCCTCGACGAGCGAGTCACGCAGCAGGGGCAGTACCGCGGAGTCGGGCGCCGCACGCAGCAGGCCGCGCATCACGGTCGTCAAGACGTGCGTCAACTCGCGCCCGGTGCGGTCGAGTTCGTGGGTGAAGCGCGCCTCGCAGTGCGCCACCTCCTCGGCGAGCCGCTCCCGTGAGGCCCCGGCCCGTGCCAGCGCGCCCAGCACCAGGGCGGTCACCTCGGGGCGGGCCTGGGAGCCCTGCGTACGCGCCGACCAGCCGCCGTCCGCCAGGCGCAGCCGCCACAGCGTGTCGATCAGGTCGCCCGCGCCGACCCGCCCCTCCGGCATCCCCAGATCGAGCATGATGTGCAGTCCGTACGCGGTGCCCATGGAGGTGGGCCGGCCGGGGCCGCTCTCGCCGAGGGAGTGCGGCCAGCCGGTGAGGCGTCCGCGTACGGGGTCGTCGACCACGCAGATCTGCTCGGCGAGCGTGCCGTACGCGGCGGAGAACAGGTCGGGCAGCGGCCCGGGGCCCGAGAGAGCAGCCCCGGACGCGGGCAACTGACCCGTGACGACAGGCGAGTTGTTCTCACTCCTGGCCCGGAGCAGTGCCGCCGACAGCCAGGCCGCGACGGCCGTGCCGAGCCCGCTCACCACCGCGATGGAGTAACGCGCGGTCTGGCCACCGATGTTGTCCGGCAGGACACCCACCAGGGACTGGAACACCGCGTAGCCCGCGGCGGCGGCGCCGAGCCCGCCCAGCCAGCGGACGAGCCGGGCGGGGCGCGGCCCGTGCGGTATGTGCGGCTCGGGATCAGGTCTCAACGGGCCTCGACGGAGCTGTGGTTGGGACAAGGTCCGCTTCCTCCCCCCGAGGCGGCACGTGGCACTTGCGAAGCGTCCAGTCTAAGTGGTGGGCGGGGCGTGTGGGGTCGCTCCGCCGGGCGCCGGGGGTGAGGCCGCCTGTTCGCGTGGCCAGTGCTCCAGCGTGACGTGGAGGGCCTCGACGGCCCGGTCCCATGACGTCCGTAGGTCCCTGGAGGAGCCGAAGGCACCGGTGGCCTCCAGGGCGCAGTAGCCGTGGAAGGTGCTGCGCAACAGGCGTACCGCGTCGGTGAGGTCGGGCTCTTCGAGGCCGTACGCGCGCAGCATTCCGTGCGTGACCTCCGCGGTGCGGACGAAGGCGGGGGAGGTGGCCGCGAGGCTCTGGTCGATACGGATCTGCGTGGCCGCGTATCGGCCGGGGTGCTCCAGGGCGTACTGCCGGTAGGCGCCGGCGAACGCGGCCAGGGCGTCCTTGCCCGCGCGTCCCGCCACGGCGTCGGCGATGCGGTCGATCATTTCGCCGCCTGCGAGGAGGGCCATGCGGGTGCGCAGGTCGTGGAGGTTCTTGACGTGGGAGTACAGGCTTGCGTCCTTGACGCCGAACCTTCTCGCCAGGGCGGAGAGGGTGACGTGGTCGTAGCCTGCTTCGTCTGCGAGGTCGGCTGCGGCGGTGACGACCCGGTCGGTGGTGAGTCCGGCACGGGCCATTCTCTGGGTTCCTTCCTGAGGTACGCGGGAGATCCCCCAAGCCTAGCGATCGATCACAGGGGCTTCCCTGGCCCGGACCATGTTTCCGCCCCCGCCGCCCCTACCCATCCCGTCACCACATGGGGGCTCCGCCCCCGAACCCCCGTTGCGCAGTTCCCCGCGCCCCTGAAGGGCTGGGGGCTTCGCCCCCTCGCCCCTGTATGCGCCGTTTCCCGCGCCCCTGAGGGGGCTGCCCCCGTCGCGATGAAAAGCCGGGGCGCAGCCCCGCTTTCCAGGGGCGCGGGGAACGGCGCAGTCTTTTGGCTTTCCAGGGGCGCGGGGAACTGCGCAGTTCTTTGGTTTTTGGGGGCGCGGGGAACTGCGCAGTCTTTTGGTTTTTAGGGGCGCGGGGAACTGCGCGATCTTTGAGGCTCGCCCCCACCTACCCCCAGGGGCGCGGGGAACTGCGCAGTCCTTCAGGCCCGCCCCCACCGCAGCCGCAGGCGGGATACCGACCCGGCGTCAGCCGATCGGGGCGTACAGGACTCCCAGTTTGTCGATCTCCGTGCCCGCCCGGCCCGTGAAACCGACGATCTGCCAGCCGGTCGGAGCCGTGAACGTGACGGCGTCCAACGTGGCCGAACCGGCTGACACCGTACGCGACTTGTCCGTCGTGAAGGACGCAGAGAAGACCCGAGTCCGCCCGTCCTTCTGCCCCTGCGTGAGCTTCACCGACGTGAGGTGCTCACCGCCGGCGAGGGTGAGGGAGGCGGCCGTACCGCCCGTACCGCCATGGGCCAGGGACGTACCGCCGTCGAGGGTGAGCGACACCGCGTCCAGACGGGAGCCGCCGCGAAGGGTCAGGGTGCGGGGCGAGGCCGCGGCCGGAAGGTCGTCCGCGTCGTTGAACGCCGTGCCGTGCGGCCCGCCGAAGAAGTCGCTCGCGCGGAGCTTCGCCGGAAGGGTCCACGAGAAGTCGACCGTGTGCGGGAAGTGGTCGGAGAGATTGCCCCCGGCCGAGTCGAGGAACTTCGCCCACTCGTTGTTGTAGCGGGTCGCGGACAGGTTCACCAGGTTGCTGCCCCGGTAGAGGATCTTGTCGACCACCTCGCAGGAGTTGGTCGGCGCAGTCGTCGGGCACACGAGCGCGTCACTGCCCTGCGCGGGCGCGCTCCCGCCGCGCACCAGTTGGATCCACGCGTCGGTCAGCCCGTTCTCGTTCGCGAGGGTACGGATGTTGTCGCCCGAGCGTGTGTAACGGGTGTTGGTGTCACCCATGACGATGACCGCGTTGCCGGCGGAGTTGGCCTGGACGAAGTCCGAGAGCTGCTCGATGTTCGCGCGCCGCGCGGCGAGCGCGTCGTCGGTGTCGTCGGCGTTGGTGTGCACGTTGTAGAGGTCGACGAAGACGCCCTCCGCGAGCCGCACCCGGGCGAGGGAAAAACCCTTCGGGGTGAGGCAGTTGGTGCCGGTGCAGTTGTTCCACCCGACCCGTTCGAAGTCCTCGAAGGTGTGGTCCGAGAGGGTGTTGAGGCCGTCCCCGAAGGGCACACCGCCGCTGGTCGCCGTCCGGTACGGGTGGTTGTCGCCCGCGTACAGCGCCGCGTGGTAGTTGAAGTCCTCCTGGACGTTCACGATGTCGTAGGCGCCCAGCCGGGGAGCGAGCAGTGGGGTGTTCGTCGCCGGGTTGCCGGAGCTGAGCCCGTCGGGGAGGCCCGCGACGTTGTACGTGAGGACGTTGAAGGTGCCGGAGGAGGGGGCGGCGGCAGCCGCGGGGGCAGTCTCGGGAGCGGCTGTGGCCGAGGCGGCCGTGGTGAGTCCGGCGACGGCCAGCGCGCCGGCCAGCAGGGTGCCGATGAGTCTTCTCATGGGGGGGTGCCTCCAGTAGGAGGGAGCGTGGGAGGTACGTGGACCGATGTGACGTGGGGGAGCCTCAAACCCAACTAGTGTGCCGTACAAGGCTAGTTGGGGAAACTGTGAGAACAGAGGCGAGCCGCCGTGCCGGAGTCGCCCGCAGCTCACCCCCACGTCGTCCGGTGTTCATGTTTCGCATCGAGTCTCCATAGCGCGCGACCGCACCGGCGGCGCCGGACACAGGAGGCCGACATGGGGCACGGACACAGTCACGGGCACGGGCATCACCACCACGGTCACGACCACGACCATGGGCACGGCCACGACCACGGCAGTGCCCCGCTCCCCGCCGCCTTCGACACCTCCGTACCTGACGAGGCCCTGACCCCCGAGCAGCAGTCGCGCCGTTCCATGCTCCGCCGCGCGGGCCTGCTCGGTGCGGGTCTGGCCACGGTGGGAGCGTTCGGCGCGGCGGCGAGCGGGACGGCCGCCGCACAGACGGCGACCGGCGCCCGCACTTCGTCTTCCGGTGGCCGCAAGGGCAAGGGCTTCCTCTGGCTGGCCGGTGACCACCACATCCACACGCAGTACAGCAGCGACGGCAAGTACCGCGTCGTCGACCAGGTCCGGCAGGGTGCCAGGCACGGTATGGACTGGCTGGTCATCACCGACCACGGCAGCGTGGCGCACGCCAAGATCGGCGTCGACAAGGTCAACCCGGACATCAAGGCCGCCCGTGACGCGTACGAGGACACCCTCGTCTTCCAGGGCCTCGAATGGAACATCCCCGGCGCCGAGCACGGCACGGTCTTCGTGCACCCCGGCAAGAACGAGGTCTCCGTCCTCAAGCAGTTCGAGACGGACTACGACGGCAGCGTGAAGAACGCCTCCGACTCGACGCCCGCCAACGAGGCGCTGGCCGTCGCGGGTCTCGCGTTCCTCGGTGAGCAGGTGCAGCGCCGCAAGGTGAAGGACGCGCTGATGCTCGCCAACCACCCGGCGCGTCGCGGTGTCGACTCCCCGCACGAGATCCGCGCCTGGCGCGACGCGACCTCGCCGAGCCACCAGATAGCCGTCGGCTTCGAGGGCGCCCCCGGCCACCAGGCCGCCGGTCTCCCCGCCCCGCTCGGCATGGGCCGTGCGCGCGGCATCTACGACAACAACCCGAGCGCCAACTCCTTCCCCGGCTACCCGGCGGAGAGCTACCGCACCTGGGGCGGCTTCGACTGGATGACCGCCACGGTCGGCGGCCTCTGGGACAGCCTGCTCGCCGAGGGCAAGGCCTGGTGGATCAGCGCCAACTCCGACTCCCACCAGGTCTACGCGGACACCGCGGCGCGCGGCGGCGGCGACTTCAACACCGACGGCCGCTACGGCGACCCCGTCTACAACGGCCAGATCGACGTCACCCAGGGCGACTACTGGCCCGGCCAGTACAGCAGGACCCACGTCGGCGCCGAGGACTTCTCGTACGCCGCCGTGATGGACGGCATCCGCGCCGGACGTGTCTGGGTCGACCACGGCCAGCTCATCAGCGGCCTCGACGTCCGGGTCTCCGGCGGCAGCCGCTGGGCCACGCTCGGCGGCGCGCTGCACGTCAAGAAGGGCACGAACGTCACGCTGACGGTCGACATCGCGCTCGCCCAGGACGCCAACTGGGCCGGTTTCATCCCGAAGTTGGCCCGCGTCGACGTCATCCAGGGCGATGTCACCGGCCCCGCCGCCGACAAGGACACGCTCGTCGCGCCGACCACGAAGGTCGTCAAGTCGTACGAGGTGAACAAGACGACCGGCACGGTCCGGATCACGTACACCCTCGGTCGCGTCGACCGCCCGCTGTACCTGCGCCTGCGCGGCTCGGACGGCAACCGGTCCGCGGTCGGCGCGCGCGGTGCGGCCGTCGACCCCGCCGGTCCCGCCATCGACGTCGTCGGTGACGCGGACCCGTGGAAGGACCTGTGGTTCTACTCCAACCCGGTGTGGGTCCTCCCCGCGTGAACCATCTGTCCTACGTCAGCACGGTCGACGCGGATGTACGCGAACTGCGCGCGGCCGACCACCTGCTGCTGGAGCTGGCAGCCGAACTCGTCGTCCCCGAGGGCACGTTCGGCTGCACGCACCTGGTACGCGGGGAGCGGCCGAGGGTGGTCCTGTCGTTCACGACGGCCTCGGAGGACACCGCGCGACTCCTGTCGGCCAAGGGGTACGAGGTGACAGCCGGCGCACCCGACGAGGTGGGCCGGGCCGTCGTCTACCCGGGCTCGGCCGGGCTGACCGGCACGCTGACGATCGCGGAGCTGCTGGCACGCTCCGCGATCGGCAGGGTGGTGGTGTTGGGCGCCCCCGGCCAGCCGCCGCCTTCACAGCAGGTGGTGACCCGGGATCACGTACGCCCGCAGTGGCAGGACGGCGAACTGGTCCTGACCCTGCAACCGGCGGTGGGCGGGGTGCTGGTCCCGTTCGAGGTCCCGGACCCTACGCCGTGCTGCGCGGACCACTGACCCGCTGGATGAAACTGCCCCAGGCGGCGGGGGAGAGGGCGAGCTGCGGCCCACGGGTGTTCTTGGAGTCACGGACGTGGATGGTGGCGGCGGGGCAGACGGCGACTTCGACGCAGTCGCCTGAGCTGTCTCCGCTGTAGCTGCTCTTGAACCAGGTCAGCCCCGTGGTGCTCATAGCGCTCCTCGCATCCGCTCCAGCAGGCTCCGGGATTCGTCTGGGGTGAGAGCCTGTGATCGCAGTTTCGCATAGCGCATGTGCAGAACACTGATCGTTTTCGGACTGGCCACGAACTGACCGCTTTCCTGACCTTCGCAGTAGCCGAACCATTCGTTGTCGCTGGTCTCCAGCAACTGGAGCGGGCCGTTCAAGCCGGCGTGGATGCGCCGGGAAGCGGGCATCAACTGGAGCTCCACGTTGCGCAGTTCCGTGACAGTCAGGACGTGGTCGATCAGTGCGCGAGTAACTTCTGGCCCGCCAGTGCCCCGCTGGATGATGTGCTCTTCGATGATGAAGCTGAACACCGTGTTGGGCAGCTCGGCGAGCAGGCGCTGGCGCTCCGCCCGAGCGATGAGCTGAGCCTCGATCTGCGCGTCGGTCAGAACCGGCAACCGCTCGTTGAACAGGGTGCGTGAGTATTCCTCCGTCTGAAGAAGCCCCGGCACCAGCCGATTCTCAAACGTATAGAGGCTGATCGCCTGCTCCTCCAGGTCCGCCCATCTGCGGAACCAAGAAGCCAGGCCCGGCTGCCTGGTCGCATACTTCGCCGCAGCCCGCAGCCCGCAGCCCGCAGCCCGCAGCCCGCAGCCCGCAGCCCGCAGCCCGGAGCACTCCGAACGCATCCAACACCTCCTCCGCGCGCTCGACGTACACCCTCGGCGGCAGCCGTCTCCCCTGCTCGATCGACGCCACCGTCCCCGGCTGGTACCGCACCAGCGGTGCGAACTCCTCCTGCGTGAGACCCGCCCGCTTGCGGAAAGCCTTGTGGACCAGACCGAACGTCTTCAAACTGTCCGACGGTTCGGGCTCGTTCGCCGTGCTGTTGGTCATGACACCATGGTCACGGAAAGTCACTCCGACTGTCCACAGAGTGAACTCGTACAGGGTGCACCGTACGAGTGTTGGTGCTGGTGAACCGCCCGGCCGCCCGGGACCTTTGACCCATGCAAGGACGAATCGGGGTCCAAGTCCCCGTCACCGTACGTACGTTCACCCAACTCTTCAGCTGCACCCCGCGAGGGGCCCGGCTCGCGCGCCGACTGGTCGCGAACCGGATGGACGTGTGGGGTTACGCGTACGACACCGAGGCGAGCGAATCCGTCACCCTGGTCGTCGCCGAGCTGGCGGCCAACGCGGTGACGCACGGCCGGGTCAAGGGCCGCGACTTCCGCGTACGGCTGCTGATGCGGGCCGGCGAGGACGTCGTACGCGTGGAAGTGGCCGACGGCCTGACCGAACGACTCCCCGTACTGCGGGAGTCACCCGGCCCCGACGAGGACGACGAGGGCGGACGCGGCCTGCTCCTGGTCGACGTGCTGTCCGAGCGGTGGGGGACAGCGCTCTGCACGGGAGGGACGTACAAAAGCGTGTGGGCGGAGATCAGGGTGCCGGGTCCACGGAGTTGATGGCCGCCCGGAGGCGCAGCCACATCGGATCTGTCTCGGCCGCGGTGACCACGGTCTCCAGATCGTCCGCTTCCCAGTCGCGGGCTCCGTCGGTGACGACGAGATGCGGCTCCGGGTCGCCGTCGTCGGGAACCTCGGAAGTGGCGTCCAGGAACGCGGTGACCGCGGAGGTCGCCGTACTGCCGTGCGTGGCAGTGGATTCCGCGGAGCCGGAACGACTGGAACGAACGGCCAGGAGCACGAGTTCGCCTCTACCACCGGCGACGACCAGTTCGCCCGTGGCGGTCGCGCCCAGTGCGGACACCCGCGAGCCGGTCAACGCGTCGTGCTCGACGGCGTGCTGCGCGTCGAGGTCGATCTCGACGAGCGCCCCCGTGGGCGTGCCGACCCAGAGCACGCCGGGCCGGGCTCCGAACACGATGTTGTGCCGCGACCAGGCGCGCTGCTGGGCGACCCACTCCGGCGGGTACGGGTAGCCGGGGCTGGGTTCGCCGAGAGTCGTCGCCAGCACGCGGCGCAGCGACGGGAACTCGAAGACCGCCAGCGAGTTGTCGTACGCGTTGCCCCGCACCGCGACATGGCGTCCGTCCGAGCTGAAGACCGGCGTCTCGTAGCCGTCGGCGTCCAGGATCAGCGCCCGGCGCAGTACGCGCATCGCGGCGGGCGTGGTCTCCTGGTGGACCCGGGCGAAGAGGCCGTGTGTCGCGCCCTGGTCGCTGGAGAGCGTCATCACCAGCCCGCCGCCGGGATGCTCGGCGACCCCGGTGTCCCACCGAGGGTCGGTGGTGACGGTACCCGAGGCGAGGTCGAGAGCGTCGGAACGCTCCCACGCGTCCTCGCCCCCGCCCGACGACGGCGTCGCCCACAACGTCCGCCCGTCCGGGCTGAACGCCAATCGGCCGTAGGCGGCAGTCGGCGGAAGACCTTCCGGAGCGGAGAGCCCGGCGGGGGTCCCCCACACCGTGCCGTCCTCGTTCGCCACCATGAGCAGCGGCTGGACCGGATGCCATGCCACGGCGGGGGTCCGCTTGTGCCGGTTCCAGCCGAAGGCATCGTCATAGGCCTCCGACTCCGCCCCGACGGAGCCGAGGTCGCGCAGTTCCCCCGCCTCGTGGCCCCAGATGTGGACAGCAGGGCGTTCCGAGTCCAAACCGGCGATCAGGGGCAGCCGGGGATGGCACACCACCCGCTCCACACCGCGCCCGTCGCCGACGCGTACCTGTGCCACGTACTCAAGATCCGTCACGGCCGCAGCGTAGTTGCGCCCACTGACACCGCATGTCCGGTGCCGGGCCGACACCGCTGGCCACGGGACGCCGACCTGCGACCGGCCTATGCGCGGACATGACTCCTGACCTAGTGCAGAACTGCCACTGCCCGCGGGCCCGCCCCGGTCGAACCGGATGCGGGCCGCGCGGGCTCTCGGCGACTGAGGCCGGCGTACACGACGGCGTAAGAACTCGGGCCGGGCTTCCCCCGTGGAGGCCCGGCCCGAGTGGTCTACGCGTGACGCGACACGGGTCCTACGGCTGGAGCGTGATCGAGTTGATCGGCGTCATGTCCTTGTCGATGAACCAGCCGCTCGGCAGGTTCCCCTCACAGCCCGTGCCGTCGTATCCGGTGCAGGTGCTCATGCTCGCGCCACCGGTCTGGTTGTTCATGATGCGGTACGTGCCGAACATGCCGCTCAGGTTGTAGGTCCCGTAGTTGTAGTAGACGTGCGACGGCTGATCGTTGTTCCAGCCCGCGCCCGGGTAGATACAGACGTAACCATCCTGGCAGCCGTGGTAACTATCGGCGGCGGAGGCGTTGGCGGCGGTCGAGCCGACCGTGGTCAGCACGCCGAGCGCGAGTGAGACGGCTGCCGCGGCCCTGGCGATCCTGCGCATGAATGGTGATCCCCTCGTGAGTGACTGTGTTCACTGCGAAACGTACGAGGGACCTGGTGCATCGAGTACCTGACAGATGTCAGGGTCAGCCGCCGGGGCAGTCGGTCCGGCAGCGGACACCTCCTCCCGCTCCACCGATCGTCGTCGACCTCGACAGGCTGCGCCAAGCTTTTCAGGCTTGATTGAAATGCTTGACCCCGGTAGCCGCGTCACCTGTGGTGTCCACCCCGGCCTCGGCCGCAATCGACCCACTGGACCGGCACCCTTCACCACGTCATGTCCAGCTCGACCATGAGGCGAGCGGTACTCAAGCCCGCTGCTCGGCCCGGTCGCGCAGGGCCTGTTCGACTGCTTCCTGGACCCTCGCGTCCTCGCGCTGCTTGCGGCGGGCCCGGCCGCGGCGGCGTAGGACGTACGCGGCCGTGGCTCCGGCGAGCAGGACGGCGATCAGCAGGACCAGGGTCCAGGGCACGGCCCAGCCCGTGGTGGTGGCCTCCACGGGCTTGAGGGAAGCGGTGGAGCCGGCGGCGTCCGTGATCACGGGGGTGACGGTTGCCTTCGCGGTGAGGCGGACGGCGGGGGTCACGTCGGAGACCGGGACCGTGACCTTCCAGCGTTCGCCGGGGAGCAGTTCCGGGGCGGCTGCGATCTTCCCCGCCCGGGTCTCCAGCGTGCCGAACGGGCCCGTCAGCGTGACCTTCTGGGCGGCGGAGAGCAGGGCGTTGCCGGTGTTGTGGAGTGTGTACGTGACCGTCGCGTCGCCCTGGCCGAAGGGGTTCGCCGTGCCGTCGTAGTCGACGTGCAGGTTCTCCACGGCGAGCGTGGGCTTCAGGGCGCCGCTGACCCGCAGTTTGATCCGGATGCCGAGGCGGCGGTCGACGGCGATGCCCTCGGTGTCGTCGGGCTGCTTGAGCGAGGTGAGGATGCCGCCCACGTAGTCACCGGGGGTGGCGTCGCGCGGGACGGCGACCGTGAAGGGGATCTCGGCCGTCCTGCCGGGGGCGATACGGACCGTGGCGTCGGTGGCGCGGACCCAGGCGCCGATTCCCAGGGACTTCTTCTCCCGTGTGAGGAGGTCGAGTTGGCCCTTCTCGGTCGTGTAGCCGTCGGCCGCGTACAGCGCCAGCGTGAGCGCGTTCCTGCTGTGGTTGGCCACGACCATGGCGTCCTTGACCTGGCTGCCGGGGTTGACGCCGTAGCTGAAGCTGGACCGGTCGTCCCCGTACCCGTTCGCGGCCGTGCGGACCGTCCAGGTCACGTCGCCGTCGGCCGCTCGGGCGGACCCCGTCGACGTACCGGCGAACGCGAGAGCCGCCAGCAGTACGAGGACCGCGTAGCGCAGGATGACCTGGCGCGGGGCGGCGGACAGTGTGCGGCGGGGTGCTGGGGACGGGTGCATGGCGGGGCTCTCCGGGCTTGGGTGCTGCTGGAAGGAGCGGGGCAGGCGGCCAGGCGGTGCGGTGACCGCCTGCCCCGCTGGTGGAGCTGGTCAAGCGGGTCGAACGGGTGCGATCAGCTGCTCAGCGCGGTGATCGTCAGGGTGGCGCGGTAGCCGCCCTTCTGGACGCTGTCCGGGATCTTGAGGTCCAGGTCGGCGCCCAGCCTCGCCTTGCCGCGGGCGTGGCCCTGGTCGGCCGAGCCGAGGCCGCGCGAGACGGACAGGCCCTTGCCCTGGTCGTCCCAGCCCGAGGCCACGGAGGCACCGGCCTTCGCGCCCGCGCCCTGGTCGAGGATGTACGGCGACCAGCCCAGGTAGGAGCCCGGGAACGTCTTGTCGGCGTCCTTGAAGTCGCTCACGCCGGCCGACACCGACCACGGGGAGAGCGAACGGCGGGAGTCCGTGACGAGGATCGGGTTGATCTTGCCGGAGGCGGTGAAGTGGTCGCCGTTCTCCTCCTTGGCGGTACCCAGGTCCACCAGACCGTTGTAGCCGTCGATCGTCCAGCCGAACTCGCCCGGAGCCGCGTTCGGCACGTCGACCTGGAGGGACTGGCCGTCACCGTTGTACGGGTGGACGCTCACCTTGTCGACGATCGAGCCGACGGGCTGGCCGGCGGTGGTGTTGTTGCACCAGCTGCCGTGCTCCACCTCGGAGTTGGGGGCCGCGCAGGTGCCGCTGCGGATGTTCTCCACGACGAGCTTCTCGTTGCGGACCTGCACCTTGACGTAGCTGCGGACGTGCTCCTGGTTCTGGACGGAGTTGTACCAGTAGCTGTCCGGGTTCAGCGGGTCGGCGCCGTTGCCCGCACCGCTGGTGCCGCTGCTGTCGGGCTTGGTGATGTCGTAGTACTTCGAACCCGAGGCCGAGTTGGCGGTGACGTACAGGACGCCGCCGGGGCCGGGGTACACGTTGGAGGCGCCGGGCTGCTCGTCCTTGTCGGCCTTCTCACCGTTCTTGATGAGGTAGCTGCGCGAATAGCTGTGGTCGTGGCCCTGGAGCACGATGTCCACGCCCAGCTTGGAGAACGTGGTCGGGAAGTCCACGCGCCGCACCTTGTTGTCGCCGTCCTTGGCGTGCGAGGCGGGGGAGTAGATCGAGTGGTGGTAGACGAGCACCTTCCACTTGGCCTCGGAGCCGTGCTGGTTGATGACGTCCGTGACGTACTTGGTGTGCGCCTCGTCGCCGCCGCCACCCTGCGAGGTGGCGTAGCTGTTGCTGTTCAGGTCGATGAACAGCACATCCTTGTAGATGTACCAGTAGTCGCCGCCCGAGGTGTTGGAGGCGGGGTTGCCGTTCGAGTAGTACGCGCCCGACCGGTCCGTGTTCGGAGTGGAGAAGTGCTGCTCGTACGCCTTGCCGCCGACGTCGTGGTTGCCGATGGTGGCCGCGAACGGCACCTGGCGCAGCTGGTCGGGGGCGAGGAACGCGTTCCACTGGGACTCGTTGTTCGCGCTCTCGACCTGGTCACCGCCGGAGACGAGCAGCTCGGCGTCCTTGTTGGCCTTGGTGGCCACGTCGAGGGTGTCCTGCCAGCCCGCCTGGTCCTTGGCGGTGTCGCCGGAGGAGCCGATCTGCGGGTCGCCGAGGAAGAGGAAGTCGTACTCGCCCTCGAAGTCCTGCGTGCGGAACGCGTACGTGGTCGACCAGTTGCCCTCGCTGCCGACGCGGTAGGAGTACGCGGTGTTCTCCTTGAGGCCGGTGATGGTGGCGTGGCGGTTGTAGCCGCCGCTGGTGGCGATGTTGGCGCCGCCCAGGGCGTCGAACGTGGCGGCGTCGGCGGGGAACGCACCGGCGCCGACCTGCGCGGTGGGAGCCACCTGGATCTTCTGCGTGGTGTCGGCCGAGGAGTACCAGCTGACGGTCCGCTGGGTCTCGTTGGCGCCGACACCGAGGACGATGCCGGTGAGGGTGGCGGAGTCGGCGGCGACCGCGGGGGTCGTGAGTCCGCCACCGCCGAGGGTCAGGATCAGGCCCACGGATGCCGCGACGGCGGTGCCTGCCACGCGGCGTCGCATCGGCCTGCCGGCCGGTGCGAAGAGCTTTGTTCTCATGACGTGTCGTTTCTTCTGTTCTGCTGTGTGCGTGCGGTGTGCACGCAGTGGAGATCGTCAAGCTTTCGGTGCCAGGTAAACCCCGCATAAATGTGGGTGCGGGGTCTGCTGAACATCCAGGTCACGGGCTGAATTTCCAGGTCACAGCCCGAACGTGCGCTGTACGAACCAGACGAGACCCATGGCGGCGACACCCGCGGAGATCGTGCCGGTCGCCCACAGGCCCGCCCGGCGGGAACGGCGCCGCAGGAGGAGAAGGAGCGGGAAGACCACGGCGATGATCGCCAACTGCACCGCTTCGATACCGACGTTGAAGACGAGCAGCGACCACAGCAGGGTCCACGACCAGGCCGCGTCGATACCGAGAGCGCCCGCGAAGCCCAGCCCGTGGACCAGGCCGAAGCAGAACACGACACCCAGGCGCGTCCATCCGGCGCGGTCCAGCGCGAAGTGGCCGCCGTGGCCGCCGTCCGGAGCCACCGCCAGGTCGGTGACGTGCACCCCGCGCTGCCGGATGCGCCACAGGTGCCAGCCCGCGACGACCGCGATGGACAGCGCGATGACGGGTTCCACGACGCTCCCCGGCACGTCCACCAGGCCCAGCGCGGCGAGCAGGAACGTCACCGAGTGGGCCAGCGTGAAGCTGGTGGCGGCCAGGACGATCTCGCGCGGGCGCCGCGATCCGGCGATCAGCGCGAGCAGGAACAGGATGTGGTCGACGCCGGTCAGCAGGTGTTCGGCGCCCAGGCGGAAGAACTCCCAGAACCGCTCGGTCCAGGACTGGCCGAGGGAGAAGGACGGATGGGCGGCGTCGAGGGCCGCGCTGCCGCTGCGACCGCCGACGTCGTACGTGGCGATGGTCTTGGTGCCCTTGACGTACTCCTCGGCGTCCGGGAAGAGGCCGCTGCGGATCTCGTGGTCGACGGTGACGTGGCTGTCGCCCGCCTCCGCGCACGTCCAGTCGAGGGTCAGCAGGGCGTAGGGCACGCCCTCCTCCCGGCCCATGCGGAAGCCGCCGGCGGTCTGTTCCGGCCGGCAGGCGTCGGCGCCCGCGGTGACCGTGAAGCGCCGGGTGACGTAGTCGACGGCCGTCGCGTGGTGGGCGTTGAGCGCCGCGGCCTGCGCGTCGGTGTCACCGGCGTCGAACGCCTCGGTCCCGGCGCGGAAGAGCGGGTCGTCGTGCCCGGCGTCTGCGGCGGACACCACCAGGAGGTCGTACTCAAGTTTCAGCTCGGTCCGCAGCCGGCCGGCACCGGCACCAGCACTGCCTCCGCCTCCGGTGACATGGACGTACACGGTCGAGGTGAAGCCGTGGGCGGAGGCGGGCCGGGCGAGGCCGAGCAGGATGAGGAACACCGCCACGGCGAGAACGGCCAGGGGGCGGCGAACAGGGTGTGACATGGGGCTCCTTGTGGTTGCCCGTGCACCGTCCTGGTCCGGGGTGAACCGATGGGGGCCGTTCGGCGAACCGTGGGGGAACACCTGATCGATCAAGCCCGCGCGGATGGAGATGCTGGTCGGAGGGGGCGCAGGATGTCGGCGTACCCACCCCTGTCACGCCCTGTCACGGAGGACGATCGACTTGCGCCGCCCGCTCCTGACCGCCGCCGCACTGGCCTCGTCCGCGGTCGCGGTCGCCGCCCTCGCCACCGGATGCGGCGGCGACGGCGACGACTGGTCGCAGCCGCACCCGCGGCCCTCCGCCGTCGGTGCGCTGGGCGCGGGGTTCGTCGACCCGGCCGCCTCGCCCGCGCCGGAGGCGACCGTCACCCCGCGGCCCGGTTCCTGGTCGGCGGTCCGGCCCTCCGAGGGCTACCGGGTGGTCCTGCTGACAGCGGGCGACGACCGGCCGACGAAGGCGCTGGTGAAGGCGGTGCGGGAGTGGGCCGACCGTGAGCGGGTGGACCTGCGCACGGAGACCGTGACCGAGGCCTCCGACATGGTCCCCGCCGTCGACAGGGCGATCGACCTGGGCCCCGACCTCGTGGTGAGCGCGGGCAACGACCTGATCGACGCGCTGGCGACGGTCACCCCGAACCATCTCTCCCAGCAGTTCCTGGTGGTGGGCGCGGAACTGGCCGAGCCCACCCACAACGTGACCGCCGTCGACTGGTCCGGAGCGTCGTTCCGCGGGGAGGGCCTCGGCATGTCCTCGACCTACGACCCCGAGTCGTTCACCGCGGCCCGCTGCGCGGCGGCGGTCCGCGCGGGCACGGCCGCGGTGCTCTCCGGCTGGACCGGGATCGTGGTCTGGGTGGACGACTTCTAGGACCCGCCCCCTGCCCCGGGCACCGCGAACCCCGCCTCCGGTACCGCGAACACGAACGAGAACTCGGTCGGCCGTACCGCCAGTTGATACCGCGGCAGCGGGCCCGGACCGCAGGACTGGGAGCCGATGCCGTGCTGGCCGTGGTCGAGGTTGACCCACACCGTGTCGCCGGGCGTCAGGTCCGTCAGGTGCCGCGCCGCGTCCAGTTGCTCACTCGTCCAGCGGCGGGCCGTGAACCAGAACGGCACCCCGCCCTCGACGCGCAGGGCCGGGAAGTCCGGCCCCCGGCCGATCTCCGCCCAGCGGACGTCGGTGCGGGCGCCGTTCTCCTGCGGCCGGACGTACGGCGTCTGCAGATCGTCCACCGTGGACTCCCAACGGCCGAGCACGGAAGCCGAGTCGGTGTCCGGATACCCCTCGCCGGGGCCGCCGCCGTGCCACCTCACCCGGTCGGCCTCGGTCAGCCCGAAGCGGATGCCGAGCCGTGGCAGCGGCACCTGCCAGTCGCCCTCCGGCGTCACTGACACGGCCAGCTTCAGCCTCGGCCCGTCGGAGGTCCACCGGTAGACCGTGCGCAGGGCCAGGTCCGACGCGGCCGGTGCCACCCGGGTCCGTACCGTCAGGGCGTCGTCCGACAACTCCACCGCCTCCAGGCGGTGTTGCATCCGGTGCAGGCCGAGCTTGCGCCACAGCACGCCGTGGCGGATGTCCGGCTGCCAGGGCGCGCCCTCGTCGTTGTCGGTCAGGGCCCGCCACACGTCCAGCTTCAGGTCGCTGACGTCGATCCCCCCGACGGTCACCGGCTCACCCGTGCGGGCGGAGAACACGGCCGGTCCGAGCGTGATGCGCCCCCGGCCGTCGAGGACGGGGCGCCTGCGGGCCGTGACAGCGGTCAACTGCCGTGGGGCACGCCAGAGTTGGACCCATGCCACCACATGCCCCTTCGGCCCCCAGGCCGTGTCCCCCGCGAGCACCGCCCGGACCGTCCACCTGGTCTCCGTCTCGCGCACGTCCACCGGGGGCTCGGGCAGCTTCACGTCGGCGGAGTCGCCCGGCGCGAGCGCCGGCACGGTCAGGGTGCCCGTTCCCACCGTCTCGCCGTCGACCTCGTACGACCACTCGAAGGCCAGTGCCGACAGGTCCGCGAAGTCGTACCGGTTGGCGATCCGGACCACGCCGTCGACGCCGTCCCCCTCCATGTGGACCGGCTCGACGACCTTCTTGTACTCCAGGAGTCCCGGTGAGGGCGTGCGGTCCGGGAAGACCAGCCCGTCGCAGACGAAGTTCCCGTCGTGCAGTTCCTCGCCGAAGTCACCTCCGTACGCGAAGCCGTACCGCTCGTCCTTGACGCCGTGGTCGATCCACTCCCAGACGAAGCCGCCCTGGATGCGGTCGTGCGCCTCGAAGAGCCGCTGGTAGTCGGCCAGTCCGCCCGGTCCGTTGCCCATGGCGTGCGCGTACTCGCACTGGATGAACGGGAGTTGGCGCCGCTTGAGGGGGCCGCCGTCCTGGCCCCTGCCGATCCGGTCGACCTCCGCGTGGTCCGCGTACATCCGTGAATACACGTCCGTGTCACGGCAGTTCCAGTCGCCCTCGTAGTGGATGAGCCGCGATCCGTCCCGGCCGCGGATCCACTCGGCCATGGCGGTGAGACCGCGTCCGGTGCCCGCCTCGTTGCCCAGGGACCAGAGGACGACCGAGGGGTGGTTCTTGTCGCGCTCGACCATGCGGGCCGCCCGGTCGAGGAGCGCCGGGGTCCAGCGGTCGTCGTCCACCGGGTTGTCGCGCCAGGCCTGTTCGGTGAACCCGTGGGTCTCCAGGTCGCACTCGTCGACGACCCACAGCCCGTACTCGTCGCACAGGTCGAGGAACGCCGGGTGGGGCGGGTAGTGCGAGGTGCGTACGGCGTTCAGGTTGTGCCGCTTCATCAGCAGCACGTCCTCGCGCATGGTCTCCAGGTCCAGGGCGCGGCCGTGCTCGGGGTGCCACTCGTGCCGGTTCACGCCACGGAAGAGGATCGCCCGGCCGTTGACCTTGATCAGGCCGTCCTCCAGCGCGACCGTACGGAAGCCGATCCGCAGCGCGACCCGCTCCCCGGGCGTGACCAGGGTGGCGTCGTACAGGTGCGGTGTCTCCGCCGTCCACGGCCGTACCGGCACGGTGATGGCCTGGCCGGTCTCGACATCGATGTCCAGGCCCGGCACGACGATCCGGCCGTCGACGTCGGAGTCGACGCGCAGGGTCCCGGTGCCCTCACGATGGTCGTACGAGGAGTGCACGAAGAAGTCCAGCGCGCTGCCCGCCGGCCGGTGCAGCAGGGTGACGTCCCGGAAGATGCCGGGCAGCCACCACTGGTCCTGGTCCTCCAGGTACGAGCCCGCCGACCACTGGTGGACCCGGACGGCGAGCACGTTCCCGGTGGGCTTCAGCAGATGCCCGACCGTGAACTCGTGCGGCAGCCGGGACCCCTTGAACTCCCCGATGTCCGTGCCGTTCAGCCACACCCGGGCGCAGGACTCGACCCCGTCGAACCGCAGGACCGCGCCCCCGGCGGACCCCTTCGCGTCCGAGACGTCGGGCCAGTCGTCCGGCAGGTCGAAGTACCGCAGATGGTCACCGGTCGGGTTCCGGGTCGGCACCCTCGGCGGGTCCACCGGGAAGGGATAGAGGTGGTTGGTGTAGATCGGCGCACCGAAGGCCCCGTTGCCCTGGAGGACCCAGTGCCCGGGTACCGCCACCTCCGCCCAGTCCCCGGAGTCGTACCCCCGCCCGGCGAAGGAGTCGTCCTCGGCGTCGGCCGTCGCGGACAGGCGAAAACGCCAACTGCCGTTCAGCGAGAGGGAGGCGGCGTCGGAGGACGCGTACCACGCCCGGGGCGGCAGCGCGCCGCTCCCGGGCGAGACGTCCTCGACGTACGAGAACTCGGCGGACGGGGACGAGGTGGTGCGGACAGACATCGTTCTCCTAGGTCAGCCCTTGATGCCGGTCTGCGCGACCCCCTGCACCAGCCAGCGCTGGAGGAACAGGAACACGAGCACCAGGGGCAGGATGGACACTGCGGTGGCCATGAAGATCAGATGGAAGTTGACCGTCTGATTCGTCATGTACGAGGAGAGCGCGACCTGCACGGTCCACGCCTCCTGGTCCTGGCCGATGACCAGGGGCCACAGGAAGGCGTTCCAGCCGCTGATGAAGGTGATGGTCGCGATCGCGGCGAAGAAGTTCAGCGAGTTGGGCACGACGATGCGCCAGTACGCACCCCAGTACCCGAGCCCGTCCACGCGCGCCGCCTCCTCCAGCTCTTTGGGGAACCCCAGGAAGTACTGCCGGAACAGGAAGCAGGTGAAACCACTGAAGAGCCCCGGAACGATGAGACCTTGCATACTCGACACCCAGCCGAGCGACGAGACGAGCACGAAGCTCGGTACGAAGGTGACGGCGGCCGGCACCATCAGGGTCACCAGGACAGCGTAGAAGATCTTGTTCGCGTGCCGGTACGGGATCCGGGCGAGGCCGTAGCCGGCGAGCGAGCAGACCAGCAGCGTGCCGAGGGTGTGCAGGATGCCGACGACCGCCGAGTTCCCGAGGGAGCGGCCGAACGGGACCGTCGTGTCGTCGAACAGCTCGGTGACATTGCCCCACTGGACGGTGGTGGGGAACCACTGCCAGTTCTCGCCGGTGATCTCGGCGTCCGTGGACAGGGCGTTACGGACGATGAGGTAGAAGGGGACGAGAAAGAGCAGGGCGCAGACGGCAGTTGCGAAGTAGAGGCCCGCGGAGCCGAGTACGCCCCGTCGGTCGCGCCTGCGCCCGGAGTGCTCGGACCGGTCGGGTGGCTCGGCATCGGCCTTGTGGGCCGGAACGACGGTCGTCACCTGGAGTCCTCCCCCTTTCCGAAGCCCAGGAACCTGCCCTGGAGCAGGGTCACCATGCAGATCAGCAGGGTCAGGATGACGGCGCCCGCGCTGCCGGCGCCGTAGTCCTGGTCGTCGCCCAGCGCCGTGTAGTACAGCTCGACGAGCGGCGGGCGCCCCCACGTCGTCTTCGACAGCAGATTGAAGAACTCGTCGAACGCCTGGTACGCGGCCACGAGCAGCAGCAGGATCACGGCCGTCGAGGTGGCCCGCAGCTGGGGCAGGGTGATGTGGCGGAACGTCTGCCAGCCGGGCTTGGCGCCGTCGATCGCGGCGGCCTCGTACAGCACGGGCGGGATGTTCTGCAGGGCCGCCAGGAACAGGATCATGTAGAAGCCGGCCTGGAGCCACAGGCGGACGGTCACGATGACCAGCCAGTACCAGGGCGGGTTCGGGTCGGCGAGCCAGGCGATGTTCTCGGCCCCGAACCAGCCGAGGACCGTGTTCATCATGCCGAAGCGGACCCCGCTGAAGAGGGACATCTTCCAGATCAGCGAGGCGGCGACGAAGCTGCACGCCGTCGGCAGGAAGAACACCGACCGGAAGAACGCCTTCATGAAGCGCAGCCGGTGCACCATCAGCGCCAGGCCCAGCGACAGCGCCCAGGTGACCGGCACGATGATCGCGGCGAAGACGGTGAAGGTGACGAGGGAACCGGTGAAGTCGCCGTTCGTCAGCATCAGCCTGTAGTTGTCGAAGCCGATGAACTTGTCGGGGGTGACCGTGTAGCGCGCCTCGAAGAAGCTGAGCCAGGCGCTCCACCCGATGGGGATGTAGACGAAGATCACCAGGCCGACGAGGAACGGGCCCGTGAAGATCCAGAAGCTGAGCGTGCTGCCCCGCACGCCCTTTCGGGACCGTCCGGTTCCCGGTCCGGGGGCCTTCGCGGAGGCGGGGCGGCCGGCGTCACGCGTCGAGGCGGTCGAGGCGGTCGGAGCGGCCGGGGTGGTCGGAGTGGCGGGAGGGGGCGGTGTGGTCGACATGGCGCTGCCTGTCCGCCGGCCTATCCGAACAGCTTCTTGAGTTCGCGGTTGACCTTCACGTCCGCCGCGTCGAGGGCCTTCTCCGGGTCCATGCCCTTGCGGACCGAGTTGGCGACCACTTCCTCCAGCGCCGTGATCATCGCCTGGGTCCAGGAGATGTTGTCGAAGCGCCCGTAGTCGGTGAAGAGCTTGACGCCCTCGGCGGGCAGCCCCGACTTGAGCTTGGTGGCGGACGCGGCGAGCGACTTACGCGGCGGTATGTGGAAGCCGTAGCTGAGCGCCCAGTCCTCCTGGTACTTCTTCTGGTCGATCCAGAGCCACTTCACGTACTCCTTCGCCAGGTCCACGTTCTTGCCCTTGGCGTTCACGAACATCGACCAACCCCCGTTGTACACAGCGGGTTTGGCGCCGGAGGCCGCCGAGGGGAAGGGGAAGATCCCGAGGTCGTCGCCGAGGGCCTCCTGCATCACGGGCATGGCCCACATCCCGCACCACTGGATCGCGGTGAGGCCCTGGACCAGGGCGGAGGGGTCCCAGTAGTCGGCGGGCGCGTCCAGGAGCAGATGCCCACTGGTGAACATCTTGCGGTACGTCTTCAGCGCCGCGGCCACGTCGTCGGTGTGGTAGGCGATCTCGTTCCTGTCGTTCAGCTGGTCGGCGCCGGCCGCCCAGACCAGGGCGTAGTTCGTCGACACCATGTTGTTGCCGAGGAACAGGCCCTTCACCTTGTCGGTGGTGAGCTTGTCCGCCGCCTCGGCCAGCTCGTCGAGGGTCTGGGGCACCCCGAGACCGGCCTTCTCCAGCAGCGACTTCCGGTAGAAGAAGAACTGCGGGTCGTCGATCATCCGGACGCCGTAGACCTTGCCGTCGACCGTGTGGGACGTGATGTCCGCCGGATTGAAGTCGTCCTTGACCGGGCCGAGGATGTCGTCCAGCGGCGCCACCTGACCGCTCTTGATCAGCTGGAGCTGGGGGTGGAACTCGAAGACGTCCGGGGCGTTGTCGGTGAGCAGCGACGAGAACAGCTTGCTCTCGAAGTTGGTGCCGGTGATCCACTGGGTGGTCACCCGGGCCTCGTCGTAGGCCTTGGCGTACCGCTTGATCGCCTCCTGCGTACCGGCTTCGCCGTACGCGTGGAAGTACTGCACGAGGCTCTTGCCCGAACTGCCGCCGCCCTCACGGCCGGTGTTGCCGCCACAGGCGGCCAGCGGGCCGAGGGCGGTGAGGCCCGCGGCGGCCCGCAGAACGGAACGACGATCCCAGTTGCTGCTGCTCAATGCCGACATTGTGACGTCCTTGTCTCTTGTCCGGCTGTGATCCGAGCACGGCGGTGATCCCCCTACGGCTGCGGCTCGAAATCGCTGTGGGGTGCGGGACGTTAACCTTCGGCTAATGCTTCGGCAAGGGGTTGGACGAAGTCTGTTCGAAGCGTTGCGCGGCGTCCGGAATGCCGGACGCAAAGGTGTGCAGGCCATGCATCAATGGCCCCGGTGCCGCTGTTCCCCACTGTCCGGACCGGCCGGATCCGTACCGCCGTTGCAGCTGCACACGACCGTCACGACGTCGGCGCGGTACGGCTCCTCGCGGGGGCGGTGGGACGCGGCGCGGTGGCCCGGCCGCCCGGGAGCCGGTCGGGGCCCGCGGACTTCGGGCCCGCCGAGTTGAGGGTTCCTTCGAGTGCGAACGTCGCCGCGCCCAGGCAGACCGGGTCCGTGGGAATGGCGGAGAGGACGATCTCGGTGCCGGCCAGCGGCCGTTTCAGCGCGCGCCGGGCCACGGCCCCGCGCACCTCCCGCAGCAGCGGCTCACCGAGCGTGGCCGCGACCCAGCTGCTGAGCACGACCACCTCGGGGTTGAGGAGGTTCACCAGGTCGGCGATGGCGGCGCCGAGAAAGCGCGCGGTGTCGCGGACCACCTCGACGGCCACCGGGTCCCCGTCGGCGACCGCGCGGGCGAGCGCGTCGATCGTGGCCGTCTGGTCCTCGGGGTGCAGCAGCGGGCTGCCGGGGCTCGACTCCCGCAGGTTCAGCATGATGCCGGGCGCGCCGACGTACGTCTCCACGCAGCCGTGGTTGCCGCAGTGGCACGGCCGCCCGTCCAGGACGAGGGTGGTGTGGCCCCACTCGCCCGCGCTGTTGCTGACCCCGCGGTGCAGCCCGCCGCCCAGGACGAGCCCGGCCCCGACACCCGTACCGAGGTTCACCACCACGGCGTCCCCGCGCCCGCGCGCGGCTCCGAACCACAGCTCGGCGACCGCGCAGGCGCGCAGCGGATTGTCCAGATAGAGGGGGTACGCGATGTGCTCCGCGAGCAGGTTGAGCAGCGGCACGTCGTGCCAGTCCCAGTTCGGCGCGTACTCCGAGACACCGGCCTCGCGGTCCACCTGCCCCGGCACGCTGACGCCCACCCCGAGGACGCGCGCGCCCTCGATCCCGGCCTGCGCGACCACCGAGCCGACGGCCGAGGCGACATGCCCGACGACCTGCTCCGGACGGATCTCACCGGGGCGCATGTCCTCGTCCGCGCGGGCCAGCACGTCCAGCGCGAGATCGAACAGCTCGACCCGGACGTACGTCTCCGCGATGTCGACGCCGATGAGCGCGCCCCCGGACGCGTTGACGGCGACGAGTCCCCGCGGGCGGCCACCCGCGGAGTCCTCGAAGCCGACCTCGGTGAGCATCCCGAGATCGAGCAGCTCACCGACGAGTGTGGCGACCGTGGCGATGCTCAGTCCGGTCGCGGCGGCCAGTTCCTGCCGGGAGGTGGGGGAGTGGGCGATGATCTGGCGCAGCACCCCGTAGCGGTTCGCGGTGCGGATGTCGCGTGATGTGCGCTTCACCAGAACGTGCCCCCTCGATCCCTCCGCCCCGCGGCCGGCTGAAGGTTCGGCCCACGCGGGGACATGACGGAACCCGACGGGCCCCGGCGCCGCGCAAGGCTATGACCGCCGCGCCCTTTCGACAACCCCTTAGGAAAGGGGCTTTACAAAGTCCCTCGTGGCCACGCGACCGCGTGAAGGGGCGGTGCCGACGGTGTCGCGGAGATCCCTGGGTGTCCCCTAGGTGTTCAGGTCGCGCGCGATCCAGCCCGGTGAATCGAGGCGGATCGCGTTGTCCCCGACCAGTGCGCGCAGGGTCTCCTCGACCGCCGTGAGCGAGGCCGCGTCCGCCACGCCGCTCACCTGCTCCTCCCACTGCTCGCGCAGCTCGTCGAAGATCGCCTCGCCCTCCCGCAGCAGCGAGAGCCCGTGCTCGGTGACGCGGAGCCGCATCAGCCGGCGGTCGGCCGTGTCGGGCTCGCGCACGACGTACGCGCGCTCCTCCAGGACGGCGATCGTCTTGGCGGCGGCCTGTTTCGTGACCGACATCCTGCGGGCGAGTTCGGAGGCGTTGTCCGCGCCGGACAGGATCGAGTGGAGGGCGAAGTCGTGCACCGGCCGGACGTCCTCGTACCCGCGATCGGCGAGTTCGGTGGTCGCCCGATCCGCCAGGGTGCGGAAGGCGGCGAGCAGGAGCAGCGCGAGGTCGGCGCCTGATCTGGACATGTCGCCAGCATACGGCCACCTTTGACATCGACAACCGGGTTGTCTACCGTATTGGACAACGAGGTTGTCCATCTAGAAGTTCCAGGAGCCCCCGTGACCACGACCCTGTCCTCCGAGCCCTCCGGCGCGACCCTGCCGGGCATCACCCACCACCTCGCCGACCTCAACGGCACACGCCTGCACTACGTCTCCGCGGGCACCACCGGCTCACCGATCCTCCTGGTGCACGGCTGGCCGGAGACCTGGTGGGCGTTCCGCAAACTGATACCGCTGCTCGCGCGCTCCCACCGGGTCCTCGCCCTCGACCTCCGAGGCTTCGGCGACTCCGGCAACGCGGCGGACGCGGCCTACGGCGAGACGGTCTCCGCCGAGGACCTGCACCACCTGGTCGGCCACATCGGCGCGGGCCCCGTCCACCTCGTGTGCCAGGACATCAGCGGCGGCACCGGCTTCCGCTTCGCGGCCACGCACCCCGAGGACGTCCGCAGCTTCACCGGGATCGAGACGACCCTCGCGGGATACGGGCTCGAAGCCCTCGCCGACGTGAACCACTCCGGTTCCTGGCACGTCGGGTTCCTCGGCGCTCCGGGTGTCCCCGCGATGCTCCTGCCGGGCCACGAACGCGAGTTCCTGGCCGACTGGGCCTTCCCGCTGATGAACGGCACGGAGGGTGCCGTCACCGAGGACGACGTCGACGAGTTCGTACGCACCTATGCGCGTCCGGACGCCTGGCGGGGCACCGAGGGCCTGTACCGGTCCGTCTTCGAGGACGCGGGCGCGACCAGGGCCCTGGCCGAGTCCCGTCCGCTCACCGTCCCGGTGCTCACGGTCGAAGGCGCGAGCCACCCCTTCACGGAGAACACCTTCCGCCAGGTGTCCGCCGGGGAGATCACCGCGGTACACCTCGAAGGGGTCGGCCACCTCGTCGCCCAGGAGGCTCCGGAAGCGCTCGCGACGGCGCTGCTGGAGTTCACCGGGCGGGTCGACGACCACACGTAGGAAGGCGCCGCTCAGGACCCGAGGACCGAACCCACGAAGTCGTTCCGGAACGTCCCCGTCGGGTCGAGTTCCTCCACCAGGGCCTTGAAGTCGGCCATCCGCGGATAACGTCCGCGCAGGTCCGAGGCCTCCGCCGTGAACACCTTCCCCCAGTGCGGACGCGCGTCGAAGGGCGCGAGGGCCTGCTCCAGCCGCCGCACCACGGGCAGCACGGCCGCCGTGTCCTCGACCCAGGTGAAGTGGAACGCCACGGTGTCCCGTCCGTACGCCGGGCTCAGCCACTGGCTGTCCGCCGCGACCGTGCGCACCTCGCAGATCTGCAGCACCGGCGCCACCGTCCCGCGGATCGCGTCGACGGCATGCAGGGCGTCGACGGCGTACGCACGCGGGAGCAGGTACTCCGACTGGAGCTCGGCGCCGCTGCTCGGGGTGAACTCGGGCCGGAAGTGCGGCAGCCGCTCGTGCCAGGGTCCGGGCACGCCGAACTGCTGCGTGCAGTTCACGGCGGGCATCCCCGGCACCGGATGCATCGCCTCGGCGGCGGGCTCGGCCCACGGGAAGCCGTCCCACGGCACGTCCGTACGCCGCTTCACCCACGCCTGTACGAACCCCGACCGCTGCCAGTCGGTGAACAGACTCACGCTGTACGCCGACGCCGACACCGTCTCGAAGTCCAGCCCGGCGAGTAGCAGCGGGCCGAACACATGCTGGGCGACCTCGAAGTCCGGCTCCAGGTCGAGGGTGAGCGCCGTGACGACACCGAGGGCGCCCAGCGAGGTCACGGCGCCGCCGAAACGGGCGTCGTCGCGGTCGACGGCCAGGACCGACCCGTCGGCGAGGACCAGCTCGACCTCCCGTACGGGGGACGCCAGCGAGCCGTTCGCGTTGCCCGAACCGTGGGTGCCGGTGGCCACCGAGCCCGCCACGGAGATGTGCGGGAGGGAGGCCATGTTGGGCAGGGCGAGACCGTGCTCGTGGACCGTCCGTGCCAGCTCCGCGTACCGGACGCCGCCGGCCACCCGGACCGTACGGGTCGCCGTGTCCACGTCGATGGACGGGGGGAGTGCGGTGAGGGAGAGCAGGGTGCCCTCGGGGCCGGGGTCGGCGATCAGGTTGAAGGAGTGTCCGCTGCCGAGCACTCGGGCGTGGGGGCTGCGGGCGATCAGGGAGCGGAGTGCGTCCACGGAGTGGGGGTGCTGCAGTTCCTTGGCGGAGTACGTGATGTTCCCCGCCCAGTTCTTCAGGGCCTCAGCCATCCCTCATCCTTCCGGAAAGTCCTCCCTGGAACCTACCTCTCCGTGACCTGCGGCGTCGTCTGCGGCCCGGTGGGGGCCGATCGCGCAGTTCCCCGCGCCCCTAAAAGCAGGGCTGCGCCCCTGCTTTTCATCTTTCAGGGGCGCGGGGAACTG